>NZ_JAVRCL010000061.1:0-50892 GCF_034530775.1 Nostoc sp. DedSLP04
TAGTAATTGTGGAAGCGCCGGAAACAATTCGTTTCGCGTGGATGGCTTCTTTGCTGGCGCGGATAATAGCTTTCATATCCAACGCCCCATGATGGTAAAAGCTGCCATCTTCGGCGGCTAAAATCGCATGGATAAACTGGGGCGAAACCTGATTTAGTGGTACTACTGATGTATGCTCTTGGTCGCGGGTGAGCAATGTTCCTAATGGTAAACCATTGCGATCGCTAAATTGCATTGCCAACTGATTTTGAGCAATATCTGCGGCCCGAATGGGCGCAAAATAAGGAAGTAAGCGTACCACCAGACAGATTAGCAGCACAGCCAGGATAACTTTACTGCTGTGCTTAAGTTTGAGTAGCGATCGTAAAATTAGTTTCATCAGGGAATCCCCTGTCCAAGAAAACCTACCTTAATTTTGACGCAGCGATTACATCTATATCAGTCAATATGTCAAATCCTTAATAATTTATTTGAAATCACTTAGCAGATGTAAATTAATATTTGCAGAAGTTAAATACTTATTAATTAGTTAAGAATTGTAGTGATTTTTTGGAACAATTACACTAGATTGGTTATCTATGTAAATAAACATAGTTAAATCCAAAGTCTGAGTAAAAAATAGTCGTCTGCATCCTTTATTAATCTTGCCATTACCAAGTAAATCAGGTAATGCAAGCTTTTGCTTGCTATAATTTGCGAATTTTTTATTTTGAATTACTAAAAAATATGATTATCAAATTTTTACTCAGTTCTTATCGTAAAATTCTCTATCTCTTTCTTAACGTCCTTAGCGGTTTGTTAAAAAAAATTAGTCATTTTTCACACCAGAAGAGAAAAATACAATTTATTCTTCTCTTCACATTCATGCTAGCGATGACAGGATGTAATTTCTTTAGTATCAATTCAAGTAAAGAACAACTACCAGCAGTATCCTCACTTACACCACCAAAATTACCAGACTGGATTGAACAAATAAGTCCCATTGGAGATGCAAAACCCCTCAACCAAATCCGCATCCGTTTTCAAGAAGCTTTAATCCCAGTTGAAAGTCTTGATAGTCCAGAACAGCAAAAAATATTACAAAAATTTACCCTTTGGCCGCCTTTACCCGGTCAATTTCGCTTTTTAACACCACGCATGGTGGGATTCCAAGCTGAAAAAGCATTACCAATAGCGACAAGGTTTCAAGTTACTCTGAAAGCAGGTTTAGCCGATTTAAAAAATCATCGCCTAGACAAAGATTTACCTTGGACTTTCAACACTGAATCAATTAAATTAACTAATTTACCCGGTGTCAATCCCATAGAGAAAGCTGATATCGAACCAATTGATTTACAACAGAAGTTACAGTTTACTTCTAATGTAGAATTGGATTTAGCTTCTGTACAAGAACATTTACAGCTAATTCCCGAAGGTAAAAGTAAAGGTACAGGTTTTAAAGTTGAATTAAACAAAGAAGAAAAACCATTAAAAAATGAAGAAGATCCTTTAGAAAAATTTGACCCTTCAGCACGTAATTGGATTTATAATCTCATCCCACAGCAAAATCTAGAAAAAGCAACCAGTTATCGCCTGGTATTTTCTCCCGGAATACGTCCTGCTTATGGCAATCTAGCGACGGAGAAAGAATTTGCTAGTAAATTAGCAACTTATTCCCCTTTGGCTTTTCAGAAAATTAACTATTACGGACAGCCGGATTCAGGCGGAACATTTGGACGATTTGTTAAAGGCAGCCCGCAGCTAGAATTTAATAACATTTTATTAGCAGATTCAGCTAAAGAAAATATTACTATTAATCCCGCACCAAAAGAAATTTCGAGAATTTTGGAAGTTAATGATGAAGATAAAATTGTCGGGATTAATCCTTATGCGCTAGAACCTGCCAAGACTTATACAATTACTATCGGCGAAAATCTCAAAGATAAGTTTGGGCAAACTTTGGGTAAACCTGTCACCCTGAAATATGATACTGGAGATTTAGCTGGGGATATTTGGGTACCATCAGATTTGAATATTTTCCCTACAAGTAAAGATTTACAGCTAAATATTAGTACGGGAAATTTGCCAGAATCTAAATATAAAGCAGCTTATCGAGTAGTCCAACCGACAGATTTAGTTTATTTTAATAATAGTAGTGATTTATTACCACAACCTGCTGAATGGCAAAGCTTTAAGGTATCGGGTAAGAAAAATCAATCAGTTGATATTGCTGTTCCTCTGCGGGAAAAAATAAATTCTACTACCGGCATGTTAGCTTATGGAGTCCAAGCCCGCACGAATAAATATCAAGAGAATGGGAAGGAACTGTGGCGCGAACCTACGACTTATGGCATGGTTGAATTGACAAATTTGGGCGTATTTACTCAATGGTTTCCTGAGTCAGGGTTAATTCGTGTCAATCATCTTACAGATGGTTCGCCAGTTCAAGCGGCTGCTGTTGAAATTTATCAATCAAAATTACAAGCAAAATCTCGTCCAGAACCAGTACCTTGTGCAACAGGTAAAACTGATGACAATGGAATTTTTAGAATTGTTCGTGAAGGATTACAAAAATGTTATTCTGGCAATGAAAGCTCTAGTAAATCACCACAGTTATTAGTAATTGCCCGTGAGAATCAAGATTGGGCATTTGCTAGAACTGAAGAATATAGCGGTGTTTATGGCTACGGGATTGATGCGGGTTGGCAAGATAAGAAGCCAGAATCACGCGGGATAATTTTCTCAGATAGACAGTTATATCAACCAGGCGAAAAGGCTTGGTTGACTGGTTTTGCAGACTATCTACAAAATGGTGTAATTCAGCAAGATAAAAATGCTGCTTACCAATTAACTTTGGTAAATCCCGATGGGCAAAAAACTAGCTTAGGTACGCAAACCACAAATGAATTTGGCAGTTTTTCTCTGGAGTTGCCAATCAAAACTACTCAGCGTTTAGGCTACTATACAATCCAGGCGAAAGGTAAAAATGGACAAGAAATTTCTGGAGAATTTCGGGTAGCTGAGTTTAAGCCACCCAACTTTAAAGTCGAACTTAACTTAGATAAAGAATTTGCATACATTGACGAGAAAGTTAATATTAATGCTACAAGCAATTATTTATTTGGCGCACCTGTAGAAGGGGGAGAAGCAAAATATTTTATTACTCGCCAGCAGGCTGATTTTGTTCCTAAAGGTTGGGAAGAATTTACTTTTGGTAGGCAATGGTTATGGCCGGAGGAAACCCCTACTATATCTACTGATGTATTGCAAACTAATGCCCAACTAGATGCTAATGGTAAAAGTAGTCAAATTGTAAATGTGGCTAATGATTTACCATATCCGATGACTTACCAAGTAGATGTGCAAGTTGCAGATGTTTCTAATCTGTCAGTAGCGAATTCCAAAACATTTACAGCTTTACCGAGTAATCGCCTTATTGGATTAAAAAGTAATTTCATCGCTGATGCTGGTAAGGCTTTCCCTATTGAAGTGATTGTTACTGACCCTACAGGAAAACCAATCGCAGGTCAACGAGTGCACCTGGAATTACAACAGATTAAATACAGCAGCGTTACGCAGTTGGTGGAAGGTAGTCAAACTCCAAAAAATCAAGTTGAATATAAAACGGTAGGACAAGGTGAAATTACATCTGCTAGCAATCCGCAATCGGTAAGTTTAACAGCACCGGAATCTGGTTCATACAGGATTAGAGTTAATTTTAGTGATGCAAAAGGTGAATTAAGTGCCACAGATTTACAAATTTGGGCAACTGGAGAAAATCCAGTATTTTGGGGTTCTAAAGAAAAAGATGTCTTAGAAATTAAATTAGATAAAAAAGAGTTTAAACCTGGTGAAACTGCTACTGCAATAATTCAATCTCCTTATCCAGATGCAGAATTGTACTTTGCTGTAATTAAAGATAAACCCCTTTATCAGCAGATTACCAAAGTTCAGGGAGGCACACCAAAAGTCAAGTTTCAAGTTACACAAGAAATGCTGCCAAATGCAGCCATTGAAGCTGTATTAGTCAGACAAGGTAAACCCATAAACCAAGTGGAAGCGGGAAGTTTAGATAACTTGGTGAAGATTGGTTTCACACCTTTTAAAGTCAATTTAGAAGATAAGTATTTAAAACTGCAAGTTAAGCCAGTGCAAGCATCATTAGAACCTGGTGCAGAAGAAACGGTACAGCTAGAACTGAAGGACAATCAAGGCAATCCCGCCAAAGGACAGTTTACAGTCATGGTGGTAAATGAAGCGGTGTTACAACTTTCTGGTTATCGTCCGCCAGATTTGGTAGATACAGTTTATGCAGAACAGGTAATACCTACCCGCTTTAACGATAATCGCGCGGATGTTATATTACAAGCACAAGATGTAACTAAACCGAAAGGTTGGGGTTATGGCGGTGGTTTCTCAACTGGTGCAGCAAATACTCGCACTCGCACCGATTTTCAAGCCTTAGCTTACTACAACGGTTCTGTGCTTACCGATGCAAATGGGAATGCACAGATAACCTTTAAACTCCCGGATGACTTAACTACATGGCGAGTGATGGCTGTGGCCACTGATGGAAATCTGCGTTTCGGGAATGGGGAGGCGACGTTTATCAGCACCAAACCACTGCTAACTAATGCCATCTTGCCACAGTTTGCCCGTCCAGGCGATCGCATTCTCGCTGGCTTATCTGTAACTAACAACACTGGGAATACAGGGAATCTCTCAATTAATGGCGAACTTAGCGGTAATGTGAAGTTTGCTGAGAAAAACCCCACAGCGACTTCTTTGCAAACCAAAGCTGAATCCGCAACTCATGCTTATCGCTTCCCCATGCTGGCAGATAGTGTGGGAACTGGTAAAGTTCGCTTTACAACTCAGCTAAATGGTACAGCCGCAGATGCTTTTGAAGTACCCTTGGAAATTAAGCCAATTGAAATTACAGAACAAGTCGTTGAATCTGGTGTTACTGAAAAACAGGTAAAGATTCCCCTGAATGTCGATAAAAATACCTTCCCTGATGCGGGAGGTTTAGATATTCAGTTGGCGAGTACTTTGATTCCAGAAATTAAAGCGCCAGCAAAGCAGGTTTTAGAAGATGATGATTTACCATTTACAGAACCGGCGGCGAGTCAATTAATAATTGCTGCTAATTTGCAAATTATTGCACAGAAATATGGTCAGACATTTACAGAATTTAATCCTAGCCAACAGGCAAGTCAAGCAATTGAAAAATTACAAAAACTCCAAATAGCTGATGGTGGTTTTGCTGCTTTCCCCGGACAAGAAAAATCCGACCCTTGGGTTTCTTCCTATACGGGTGAATCTTTGGCTAAAACAAGTCAGGTGTTCCCTAATTTAGTTGATTCTGCAATGGTGTCTCGCCTGAAAGCTTATTTACAAAAAGTTCTAGCAAACCCCGGAGAATACGACTTTTGCAAACAACTACTCTGTAAAAGGCAACTGCAACTTAATGCTTTAATCTCATTAGCAGAATTGGGAGATAAACGCAATACTTTCCTCGCAGATATTTATGAACAGCGCAATAATTTTGATGTAGCAACTCAAATTAAACTAGCGCGATACTCATCTCAATTCCCAGAATGGCAAGATGAATCTCAACAATTAGCGAACAAACTGCAACAGAATGTTTATGAAACTGGTCGCACAGCAGTTGTGAGTTTACCCAGCAGTTGGGGATGGATGAGTTCATCTACTACGACGCAAGCGCAAGCTTTACGCTTATTTATTGCCAAACAAAGTAAACCCGAAGTTATAGATAAATTATTCGAAAGTCTTCTGGCATTGCGACGGAATGGTACGTGGCAAACCAACTATAATAATGCCCAAGCTTTAACAGCTTTGGTAGATTATAGTCAACTGCAACCCACACCACCTAATTTTGTTGCCACAGTGGAATTAGCTGGTAATAAGTTAGGAGAAAATCAGTTTAATGGCTATCAAAATCCCAGCTTACAGCTAAATGTGCCGATGAATAAATTACCTCGTGGGCGTAATGATTTAACCCTGCAAAAATCAGGTAATGGCACTTTACACTATCTGGTTGCTTATAATTATCGCTTGCAAGGTAATCAACCAGGCAGGTTTAACGGACTACGCATAACACGAGAAATTAGTCAAGTAAATAAAGAGAAAGTTTTGCAAAAAACAGGTCTTTATGCTTTCGATAAACCCTTGACTTTAGCCTCTGGACAAGTGTTTGATATTGGTTTAGAAATCATCGCCGATCGTCCTGTGGATCATTTGGTGATAAAAGATCCCCTACCATCAGGTTTTGAGGCGGTGGATGCGAGTTTTCAAACTGCTACAGCTGCATTACAAGCAAAAGCCGATAGCTGGGAACTTGGTTTTAAGAATGTGTACCGCGATCGCATTATCGCCTACGCCGACCACCTGGAACCAGGAGTTTATAGTCTGCATTACTTAGTCCGTTCAGTGACACCTGGGACATTTTCTTGGCCTGGTGCAGAAGTTCACCTGCAATATGCGCCAGAAGAATTTGGGCGTACTGCTGAGTCTACATTAATACTGGAGGATGGGAAGTAATTATTTATGCCATCTTTGGCTACAACAAATCTAAAAATCTTTCCAAGTCTATACGGGCCTGCTTTAAAATCTTAGCTAGGGTGGAACGCTTAACTGGGCGGTGAGCTGGAACAGTTAATTTTAAGACTTCATCCGGTATGCTTTTTTCCAATCTAATGTGACTACCTCGCTGGCGTACAACTATCCATCCATCCCGTTCTAAAGCAGCGATAATCTGAGTGTAAGGTAAATTGGGAACTTTGCTCACAGTACCAATTCCCTGACTATTACGCCTTCTTGAGTAATCCATTCATCTTCCAATGGCTCAAGGTAAAGTTCTATTGCTTCTTGGATATTCTCTAATGCTTCTTCTAATGTTTCTCCTTCACTGATACAACCAGGAAGTGAGGGAACATGGACGGTGTATCCGCCTTCGTCACTGGGTTCTAATACAACTCTGAGTTTCATAACTTGACAATAAAGTTACTTTTTTATTTTCAATGATTTATGGCGATCGCACTACCATTACTGAGAGAAGAGTAGGCGATCGCATTATCGCCTACGCCGACCACCTGGAACCAGGAGTTTATAGTCTGCATTACTTAGTCCGTTCAGTGACACCTGGGACATTTTCTTGGCCTGGTGCAGAAGTTCACCTGCAATATGCGCCAGAAGAATTTGGGCGTACTGCTGAGTCTACATTAATATTGGAGGATGGGAAGTAATAATTGTACTTAATTACATTTCTGCAACTGCAATTAAAGTACAATAAAACAAATCACAATAAGATTCAGTCTGTTTAGCTTGGATAAACCCCAAGAGTTAGTATTAACTAAATTAGGAGAAGGACTACCCGCTATAACTCCATCTTTTGGAGCAGCTTTAGCAGAAGCTTGTGCGGTGTGTTTGGAGGATCGAGGTCATTTACAGGGTGTAGAACTTACAGTTAATGGAGACTTTACTACCACCTTCAGACTATATTGGCAAACCGTTACACAGCAAATGCTCCGCTGCTGGAATGATGAAGAGTTCACCACAGAACAAGCAGCCTATGGTATTGCCTTTATGCTCATCAGACAATTGACTCAGTTTACAGTGATTGAGCGATCGCGCAAAGGCACTGGATTTGATTATTGGTTAGGTAGCGAAGATGAAGCAGGTGAACTTCCATTTCAAAATCAAGTAAGACTGGAAGTTTCAGGTATACGTAAAGCAGATGATAACAGAATTAGAGCTAGAGTCAAACACAAAATCGAGCAAACTAATCCTTCCGATGGCGAATTTCCTGCCTACGTTATTATTGTTGAATTTAGCAGACCCCTATCTTTTATTGTGGAAAAATGAGTCAGATTCAGGAGTTGCATAAACAAGCGATGGATTTAGCCGAAGCAGCTTTTACTGCTAAACTCAGAGGAGACTTAAAGCAAGCTAGTCAAGTTTCTCGACAAGCTTTTGAAAAAGAATCTCAAGCTGCTGCACTGATTGCCAATCAACTTGATGCCGAACCGACTCGTTCAGTATTGCATCGTAGTGCTGCAACTCTTGCAATAGACTGTGGTGAATTTCAAGCAGCAGAACATTTAATTGCGATCGCATTATCAGGAAATCCACCCCAAGAAATTGCCCAAGAACTAAAAGATTTATTCATTCAAATAAATTTGCGCCCATATTTAGAACGTCATGGGCTTACTTTTGATGAAGAAAAGTTGAGGAATCTGACGGTAGATCAATAGTCAAACTTAGCCAAAGAATTATTGCGTAGTATTCATGAAGATGGTACTGAATACTTTACTATCAAAACTATATAAGCTTTTGTAAAAAGAGCGATCGCACTACCATTACTGAGAGAAGAGTAGGCGATCGCTTTTTTCTTGTGCATTTTTGCAAGATATCGCATTATCGCCTACGCTGACCACTTCAAACCTGGAGTTTATAGCTTGCATTACTTAGTTTGTTCTATGACACCTGGGACATTTTCTTGGCCTGGTGCAGAAGTTCACCTGCAATATGCGCCAAAAGAATTTGGGCGTACTGCTGAGTCTACATTAATACTTGAGAATGTAAAGTAATTATTTATACTACTTTTAGCTACAACAAGTCTAAAAATATTTCCAAGTATATACTCAAATTTTAGCTAAGGTAGAAGGCCTAACCAGCCGATTTGGTTTTTATGAGCGCAGGAAACGCTCATATAAGACCCTTTCTTAACAAGCGTACTTAAGTAAAGGCTACGTTTATTACATAGATATGTTGAAGTTAAAGTAAAAACAATAACAGTAAATTACCTGGTTACAATTTAGCGTTAGCCTCAATACGATATAACACAATACACCTAAAACCCTGATGTAGAGGTGAGATTTATCGCGTGTGTTCAAAGGCCAATTATCTACACACTCTTAACTAAACCTGCAATATCCAAATTAGACATTATTTGCTATTCAAATAGTGGGTTTTGAGCTAATGATTATCAAAAAAGTTTTGAGAATTTAACAATCAAAGTTTGAGCAGATTACCTTCCTACAACAAAATGGGTAAGTTACTTCTGCTTGAATATTAAACATTGAAAATCAGCACAATTAAAAATGCAACAAGTACTAGCATTGATTGAACAAAAAAAACAAGAATTTGCTCAAGTGCCATTGTTTAATTTTATGCAAGATAAAAGTATAAATCCCAGACAAAGGTTAGCTTGGGCACCATGTGCTGCTCATTTTATTATGAATTTTGGAGAACTGAATAAGTATTTTTTGCGAGTAGAACCAACAACCGATCCAATTCAGACATTAATTAACAAACATACTTATGAAGATGACCATCATTGGCTGTGGTTTCTGGAAGATTTGAAGAATCTAGAATTTGACAAAACCTTGCAATTTAGTGATGCATTGAAATTTCTTTGGAGTGAAGAAACTCAGAATGCTCGCTGGTTGAGCTATCAACTCTATCGATATACTTTGCAAGCTACTCCTATTCAAAAACTAATCCTCATTGAAGTTACCGAAGCAACAGGTAATATAATGTTTTCTATAGCAGCAGAGATTGGCAAAGAAATTAAAGCAATTACTCAAAAATCATGCCGATATTTTGCAGATTTCCATTTGGATGTTGAAACTGGTCACATCACAGGTTCATCTGGAATAGAGCAATTGTTACAAGATATTCAACTATCAGAAGCAGCGCAACAAGAAGCTTTTGAACTAGTTGAAAACTTATTTACAGTTTTTACCCAATTTACAAACGGTCTTTTGGTATATGCCAAAAACCATAAAATTGAGCAACTATTGAAAACTGCATAAATTAATCAGCAAATTTATTGAAATTGAAAATTAATACCTAATTCAAGCCGGAAGGAGAAATTTTACTATGTCACAGCACGTACAAAATGTTGTAATTGTCGGTGGTGGTTCAGCAGGTTGGATGACGGCAGCTTATTTGAGTAAAGCCTTGAAAAAAAATGTTCAGATTACCTTGGTAGAGTCTTCTAATATTACAAAAATTGGAGTTGGCGAAGCAACTTTTAGTAGCATCAAGTCATTTTTTGATTTTCTGGGATTACAAGAGTATGAATGGATGCCAAAATGCAATGCTACTTATAAAATGGGGATTAAATTTGTTGATTGGAATTCCGATCGCAGACACTTTTACCACCCTTTTGAAAGATTTGATTTTATTGATGGATTCAGTATCTCTGAATGGTGGTTAAAACTTAAGAGTGCCAATGAGGCATTTGATTATTCCTGCTTCATGGCACCGACGCTGTGCGATCGCCAAAGGTCTCCGAGATATCTTAATGGCAAAATCTTTGATGACAGAGTAGAACATTTATTCTCAGAGAAACATTTTTCTGAAAAAAATCTCATCACACTTGCTGATGCTGAAGGGCAATATCCTTACGCCTACCATTTTGATGCAAATCTAATTGCTAGATTCTTGAAAGATTATTCAATACAGAGGGGCGTGAAACAAATTGTTGATGATGTGGTAGATGTAAATTTAACCGAAGATGGAAGCATAGATAGTCTCAACACTAACGAGCATGGGATTATCAGTGGAGACCTTTTCATTGACTGTACTGGTTTCCGTGGTCTTTTGATTAACAAAGCTCTTGGTGAGCCATTCATTTCTTATTCAGAGTCGCTACTGTGCGATCGCGCGATCGCCATACAGATACCAAGCGATATTCAGAAAAATGGCATCAACCCTTACACAACTGCAACTGCTCTCTCATCAGGTTGGGTCTGGAATATACCTTTGTATGGCAGAGATGGTACAGGATATGTTTATTCTAGCGCCTTCATCTCTGCACAGGAAGCAGAACAAGAATTTCTTCAGCATTTAGGAAATGTCGCTGATAATTGCAAAGCCTCTCATATCCAAATGAGGATTGGACGTAACAGAAACTCATGGGTGAAAAACTGTGTAGCAATAGGGCTTTCCAGTGGATTTGTTGAACCATTAGAATCTACTGGCATATTTTTTATTCAGCATGGAATCGAAGAGTTAGTCAATCACTTTCCAGGGAAGTCGTTCAATGAAGAATTGATCCGCAACTATAATAGAGCGATCGCTAACTGTCTAGATGGTGTTCGGGACTTTTTGGTACTCCATTACCGTGCCAGCGATCGAGCAGATACAAAGTTTTGGCAAGCAACTAAGCAAGAAATTAAAGTTCCTACGGAACTGCAAGAAAAGTTAAAGTTGTGGAAAAGCAGATTACCAAATAAAAAGAATATCAATCCATATTTTCATGGCTTCGAGACATACTCTTATTCGGTAATGTTACTTGGACTCAATCATAAGCCTGAAGGTAGTTTACCTCTCTTGGAGCATCTTGACGACGAAAAGGCGCTAGCTAAATTTCAGGCAATTAAGGAAAAAGCCAATTACCTGAGTACAAATCTACCCTCTCAATATGAATACTTAACTTATGTAATTAAGTCTCAAGAACAGTCAGAATACCTCAGCGACAATCATTTACCTACTTCATCAGTGAACGAGAGCGCATATCAAATTCCTGTGCCAATTTAATATATGACTTACGCAAACAATAGTCAAAGCTTTGATTTTCTTCTTAGGACAATTCATGAATTGCCCCTACTCCGTGTACTTTTCCGTAAGTCCGATAATAATTGAGGAGAACCCAAAATGACAGCGAAACAAATATGCGTGATTGGGGCAGGCGTGAGCGGATTAGTCTCAGCCAAAACATTTCTTGAAGAAGGTTACGAGGTTACATTGTTCGAGAAACGGCAGGAACTTGGCGGTGTGTGGGAAAGGTCGAGGGCTTACCCAGGACTCTCGCTCCAAAATCCCAGAGACACCTATGCTTTCTCAGACTATCCTATGCCTGCGTCCTATCCAGAATGGCCTTCAGGAGAGCAAATATGCGCTTACCTTGAATCCTATGCCCAACACTTTGGTGTCACAGAAAAAATTCAGTTCGGTGCAAAAGTAACTAAAGTGGAGCGCAAATCAGGAAATACTCCTGGATGGATGGTTAGTGTTAGCTTTCAAAAAGATGGTAAGGAGATCGGAAAACAAAATTACAACTTCGACTTTGTGATTGTATGCAATGGCACTTATGATATTCCCTACATTCCTAACTTGCCGGGAATGGAAGAGTTCATTGCCGCCGGAGGTCAGATAATACATACTAATAACTTTAATGACGGCTCTGTAATTGAGGGCAAGCGAGTGGTTGTTGTCGGTTTTGGCAAGTCAGCCACCGATCTAGCGAATTTCGCAGCTAGCAAGGCTAAGGAATGTACCCTTGTGTTCCGTCAAGCGTTGTGGAAATTTCCCAACTTCTTTCTCGGTTTGTTCAACATCAAGTATATTTTCTTAACTCGGTTTGCAGAAACTTGGATGCCCTATCATAAACTTCAAGGATGGGAAAAATGGCTGCATAGTTTTGGCAAGCCACTAGTGTGGGCATTCTGGCGGCTAAATGAGACTATCATGCGTTTACAGTTTCCTCTTGATGCTTGTGGGATGGTGCCCAAACAACCGATGAACAAATTGATTGGTTGTAGTGTCGGCTTGGTGCCTAAAGGCTTTTTTGAGCATATACGCGCAGGCAAAATTCGTGCTGTGAAGACAAAAATCGACAAGTTTTTTGCTACTGGCGTCGAATTGGATAACGGCGAGCAAATACAGGCAGATATTGTTGTCTTTGGCACGGGCTTTCTTCAGGATATCCCCTTTTTAGAAGAGAAGTACCGCAGACACGTATTTGATGAGGAAGGCACTATCCATCTTTACCGCCATCTCATTCACCCTCATGTTCCCCAGATGGGTTTTGTTGGTTATAACTATACTTTCTGTGCCCAGTTATCAGCAGAAATTAGTGCTAGGTGGTTATCAGAGTATGTCAAAGGAAATATATCTTTACCATCCCCGCAACAGATGTTAGAGGATGTAACAGCAGAGTTGGAATGGAGGAAGAAAGATAGACCTTATTCTTTCGTCAGTGGAGCATGTGTAACTCCTTTTACATTCCATTACATTGATGAATTGCTTCAGGATATGGGTCTTAGCACCCGCCGCAAACCAGGAAACCTGCTTGCAGAGTTGATGATGCCAGCAGACCCATCTGCCTATAAGAATCTCCGACAGGAATTACAGGCAAAACAACAGCCATCTCTTAATGATTCTGCGATCGCCAAATTACAAAAGCGATGTCTGCGACAAGACGAAACGTCTACGCACTCATACATTAACCATTAAATTTTTCAGGCTTCACTACTACCCATTGCGTCACAGCCGCCATTGCTCGCCAACTTAAAAATTTACCAATAGGTTCCGCCCGTTGGATGGCAATACGAGTTAAATTGCCACCGACTCGTTCATGCCATTGAAATAAAGTCTGCTCGCCCTCAACTGTGACAACATTGGCCACTAAGCGTCCACCCGGCCGCAGTGCTTCCCAGCAAACATCAAAAAGTCCTGTTGCTGTCACCCCACCACCAATAAAAATGGCATTTGGTGCCGGCAAATCTTTCAGGGCATGGGGCGCTTTGCCTTCAATGATTTGCAGATTTGGAGTTCCGAGAGTGGCGGCATTATCGGCAATATACAGTAGTCTAGAGGAGTTTTGTTCGATCGCGATCGCTCGACATTGCGCATTACTCCGCATCCATTCAATTGAAATTGAGCCGCAACCCGCACCCACATCCCACAATAACTCTCCTGGTGTGGGTGCTAAAGCTGTTAGGGTGATTGCCCTAACTTCACGCTTCGTTAACTGTCCATCGTGGTGGTAGGCGTTATCTGGCAATCCTGGTAATCTTGGTAATGAAATAACCCCAGTATCAGCAATACAATTAACTGCGATCGCATTCAAAGCCGCAACTTCGGTTTCACTCCAGGATGCAGCCGTACCTTCTACAATTCTTTCATGAGCGCCGCCCATACGCTCCAATACAGCGATCTTACTGCCACCATAGCCGCGATTTGTCAAAATTTGAGCAACCAGCGCTGGGGTGTCTTTACCCTCACTCAAAATCAACAGTCGCGCTCCCGGATAAATGTAAGACTGGAGTAGGGAGGATGGACGACCATTCAAACTCAAGGTTTCTACCTCAGTCAAAGACCATCCCACCCTGGCACAGGCGAGGCTGAAGGCTGAAGGTGCGGGGATAATCGTCATTTCAGAGACGGGAATTCGCCGCGCTAAGGTGACACCAATGCCGTAACACATCGGATCGCCGCTTGCGAGTACGCAGATTGACTGACCCTGGCGCTGAATGATTTCCTCTACTGAAGCACTAATGGGAGATGTCCAGACTAGTTTCTCACGTCGATCGTCTGTAGGAAGCATTGCTAAATGGCGATCGCCTCCCACAATTACTTTAGCTCGATCGATTAAAGAACGAGCGATCGCGCTTAACCCCTGCAATCCATCTTCCCCAATGCCAACAATAGAAAGCCATTTTTGTATCATGCTAATTCATGATTAATTACTTCATAACGTTATTGGCAGGAACTTTTAACTGATAATTCCGAGATTGTTGTAGATTTCGATCAGATTGCCATCGGGATCGCGCAAATGAGCTGTGCGGATTCCCCAGCTTGGGCGATCTTGTGGTTGAGTCACAACGAGCGCATTTTGAGCCTTTACTTGCTCATAGACCTCATCCACGTTATCCACTGCCAAAATCAAGACTATTTTATCTCGATTGACAACGTATGAAGGTTGTTCAATTCTTGGGACTACCTCAGCCATTAATTCTTGTTTGAGCAAACCCAGCTTGAGATATCCGGTATTAAACTCAGCATATCCGCTATTTTCATCGCCCCAATCGACATCAAATTTCAGCAGATCCCGGTAGAACAGAAAAGAATCTTTGTAGTTGGAGACAAGCAGTCTCAGGTGTGTTAGCTGAAGCTTCATATCTGTTGGGTTAGTCTACTAACTGTGAATTCTAGGTTCTGGGTGCAAAGTCGCCAGCAACTCGCTTTCGACAATTGCTAATTCATCAAGTCGCTGCATAACAATTTCTTTGTCGAAATAAGTAGCAGCTAAAACCCAATATATACCGTAGTGACGCGCTTCGGATGCCATTAGCCCACGATAAAATTTTGCTAACTCTGGCTCTGGACAGTGAGCAGCTAATAGTCCCAGGCGTTCGTGAGAGCGAGCTTCAATTAAACCAGTGACTAGTAAGGAATCCAAAAATCGCTCAGGTTCTTTGGGGCGTACTTGAGCTTTTAAACCCGCGCCATAAGGAGGCGGTGGTAAGGGAGCTAGGGGAATATTCCGGCGTTCTAACCATTGGTTGACTAGCTCAAAATGTTCTAGTTCTTCGCGGGCGATCGCAGTTAACTCCCGAACCATTTTAGTATTGGAAGGGTAGCGAAACATCATGTTTAAGGCTACACCTGCTGCTTTGCGTTCGCAGTGGGAGTGGTCGAGTAAGATGATATCTAAATTAGCGATCGCTTGTTCTAACCAAGCAGAACTAGTAGGCTGTTTCAGGGCGTTGATAGTGGATAACTGAGTAAGCACAGAGTTAATCAATTTTGGATTTTGGATTTTGGTGAGGTAGCCCCCGTCTTGGCGGTTCCCGTCGATGGGGGACTACCGAACCCGAAGGGATTTTGGATTTTTCAATAGTTTAAACTATTAGTCCACCAAAGAAACTTTGCGAGATTTATCGTCAGAAAATCAAGTTCTTTTCTCCCTACCTTCCCTACTCCCCTGCTCCCCTGCTCCCCTGCCCCCTGCCCCCCGGTCACTGAGCGTAGCCGAAGTGCTGCCCCCTACCTCCTTCATTCCTGCTGCTGCCGTTTCTCTATGTCTTGAGTAGAAATCATACTGCTGACTTTCTCTACATCTACCATCATCAAAACTGCTCCTTGCATTTCAGCACCAAACAGCGGAGTAATTGCCAGGTAACATTTTATTTGCCTACCTCGACGATTGGTAGCATCGAGGATCGTTTCTTGAAACTGCTTTCTCCCGGATAGGGATTCACGAATAGGCGATCGCAACTGCTCGACGGGTAGCCCAATATCTAAGCTGAAAATAGACTTGCCGATCACTTCATCAGTTCGCAAGCCCCATAAATCTTCTACCATATAATTCCAAATAGAGATATTAAAGCTGCTGTCAATTACCACTATTCCCGTTTGCAGACTTCTGAGAATAGAAATTAGACTAATATTTGTGTGATTAAGTTCTGTGGTGCGCTGGTTCAGTTCGCTATTAATTGTCTGTAATTCTTCATTAGTAGATTGGAGTTCTTCATTCATTGTCTCCAATTCTTCATTGGTAGATTGGAGTTCTTCGTTAGTAGTTTCTAACTCTTCATTGGTAGATTGTAATTCTTCGTTGGTAGTTTCTAATTCTTCATTGGTAGATTGTAATTCTTCGTTGGTAGTTTCTAATTCTTGTTGGGAACGTTTCAACGCATCTTGAAGTTTAATATAGCGGCTGACATCGTGAAAGGAAATACTGACTCCTAATAAGCTGTTATCTGTTTCTTGTAAAGGCGTAATTTGTACATCTAAATATTGAATTTCTGTATTAGATATATAGCGCTCTACATTTGTTAGGATCACAGGGCGGCGTTCGGTATAAGCCCGTTCAATTAGCGATCGCAATTCAACAGGCCGATAGGAAAGTTCTAGATCCTGGAAGGGACGAGTTAAATCTTTGGGGAAAAGGGCGAACAAAATTCGCGCTTGCTCGTTCACCATTACCAGAGTGCCATTGGTATCAATGACTATTTGGGCGATTGGAGTTGTGTCAAAACCCATATCTCGCAATCGGACATTTTGAGCCAAACGGTTGCTAGATTCGTCATCTGCGGGATTTGCCATAACTAAAAGGCGATCGCGTAAATTCACCGTCGATACTTTAGTAAATATTCGGTTTTTCAAGTCCAGCGGCGTAAACAAGTTAGAATGCATCAATAGCATCTCTGCTTTTCCTAAAAACAAATAGCCATTCTCATTTAGTGCAAAATGAAACCGGGCTAGAATTCGCCCTTGAGTCTCAGAATTAAAATACATTAATGTATTGCGGCTGACTAATAAATCTAAGCGCGAAATGGGTGCATCTTGAAGCAAATCGTGGCGACCAAAAATCACTGAGCGGCGCAAGTCTTGGCGGAAAACATGGCGGTTCCCGACAAATTCAAAGTATTTCTGCCGCAGTTCATCTGGTATAGATTGGACATCTTTTTCTGAATACACGGCTTGCCTAGCCTGGTTGAGAGCATCTTCATCTACATCTGTGGCGTAGATTTTTACTCGTTGACGAAATTCCTCTGCTCCCAATATTTGGGCCATCAACATTGCCAGGGTATAAGCTTCTTCTCCAGAAGCACAGCCAGCGCTCCAGATACGGATTTGCTCGGATGCTTTTTTATTGTTAATCAGATTAGGCAGTATTTGCTCTGCTATTTCTTCCCAAGCTGATGAATCTCGAAAAAAAGCGGTGACGTTAATTAAAATCGTATTGAAAAGATGATTAAATTCTTCAGGATAAACTTCTAGATAGTCTTGATACTCTTCAAAATTTTCTATGTTTAATGACTGCATCCGCTTGAATACTCGACGTATCAAAGTCGAGCGCTTATAGCCTGTAAAATCAAATCCCCGGCTTTGTCTGAGATAAACCAGTAAATTTTCAAATTTAGGATCTTTTTCTGCGGAAGTCATAGTTTAAGGGGGCAGGGGGCAGGAACAAAGGAGTGGAGTTATAGATTATGCTTCCACGAGTATCAAAGACTCATTAACGGAGTTCTAAGCCTCATTAATGGAGTTCTAAGCCTCATTAATGGAGTTCAAAGCCTCATTAATGGAGTTCTGAGCTTCATTAATGGAGTTCAAAACCTCATTAATGGAGTTCTAAGCCTCATTAATGGAGTTCTAAGCCTCATTAATGGAGTTCTAAGCTTCATTAACGGAGTTCAAAGACTCATTAATGGAGTTCAAAGCCTCATTAAACTATGTTGACACTAAGTTAGTTGCACTTTAATACATATTTCCTCTACTCCCCTGTCCCTATGCCTCTGAGTTTAGTTAAATTTTCCCATGATTAAACTTACCAGGGTGGTAGAAATTTCATCAAGAGGTAGAATAAAATCTACATTGCCAGTATTAATTGCGGCGGAGGGCATCCCCGCAAATTCGGCGGTTTTTACGTTTTGGACAATGACAGTACCGCCCATTTTTTTAATTGCTTCTATTCCGATTGTGCCATCGCTACCCGTTCCACTTAGCACAAGAGCGATCGCTCTGTCTTTGTAAGTGGCTGCAACTGATTCAAATAATAAGTCAGCCGAAGGACGTAAAAAATGTACTAATTCCGACTGTGATAAAGAAAGTGTACCGTCACCATTAACCAACAAGTGACGATCGGGTGGAGCAATGTAAGCCGTTCCTGGGGTAAGGGAATCTCCTTCTTGTGCCTGTTTGACAGTAATATCTGTGCGGCGACTGAGAATTTCTGCCATAAACGACGGATGTTCGGGAGCCAAGTGTTGCACAATGGCGATCGCGGCGGGAAATTCTGCTTTTAGAGTCGATAGCACCTGAATTATAGCAGTCAATCCACCTGCGGAGGCTGCGATCGCCACTAGATCAAAGGCAGCATTAGTAAAGTGAGGTGGATGATTTTTGGCATTTTCTGCCATTTCAATCATGATTTTGCGCCTATGACTATTTGCGTAACTTCTTTAGTTACAAATAGCATTAATTAAGTTACAATTTTTTATTATTTACATATATTATACAGGATATTTGAACTACTTCAGCATTTTTTTGCCTTTAGCGATCGAATTCACAGGTTAATCTTCCTGCTCTAGAATACGTTTCGCTTCCAAAAGTTGCTGCTTATGTTCCTCACTAACTGTTGGGTATTGCAGATTTAGTTCTTCTAATTTTGTGCAGATAATATTAGCAACGGTTAGCCGTGTAAACCATTTGCGATCGGCAGGGATAATATACCACGGTGCCCATTTAGTACTAGTATTATTAAAAACTTCTTCATAAGCATTCATATAATCATCCCAAAAAGCTCGTTCTCGGACATCATTATCTGAAAACTTCCAATTTTTATTAGGAGAGTCAATCCGTGCTAAAAAGCGTTTTTTCTGCTCTGACTTAGAGACATTTAGAAAAAACTTCAAAATGATTACACCATTATCAACCAAATATTTTTCAAAGTTATTGATTTCTTCAAAACGCTGTTTCCATATCTTATTTCCATTAGGAATGTAAGGAAGTTGTTGTTTTTGAAGCATTTCTGGATGGACGCGAACCACTAGTGCTTCTTCATAGTATGAGCGGTTAAATATGCCAATTCTTCCTCTTTCTGGCAGAGCTTTCATTGAGCGCCACAAGTAGTCATGGTCTAATTCTTCCGCACTGGGGCCCTTAAAACTAAACACCTGAAATCCCTGTGGATTAACACCAGAAGTTACGTGTTTAATAGTGCTGTCTTTGCCAGCAGCATCCATTGCCTGAAAAATAATCAACAAAGCATAGGTGTTTTGAGCATAGAGAATATTTTGGTAATTAGCTAGTCGTTCAATATCTACCTTTAATTTGGTTGCAGCATCAGCTTTTTGATGAAAATCAGTTTTATAAGCTGGGTCATAGTTTTTTTTCAGAGAAATCTTTGAACCAGGTGGAACAATGAAAGCATCATGATTCATCTATAAAATCTCCTAACAGCTATTTAATACCCAAGCACATTTTTAAGCGTTAATTCCTGAAAGTTAAATAAAGCAACGTAAATAATTAAAAGTTTGTAGTGAGGACTTTAGTCCTCTTGCAAAAATCCTTGAATCACCCCTCCCCAGCCCTCCCCTTATAAAGGCTACGGTGTACACACAAGTTGAATTACCCCCCTTAATTCCCCCGATGCATTGGGTACGGTGTACACATAAGTTGAATTACCCCCCTTAATCCCCCCTTGTAAAGGGGGGAAACTGGAAAATCTAGTTCCCTCCCCTTTCCAAGGGGAGGGTTAGGGTGGGGTAAAAACCAGATTTCTTACATTACTTAATTTACTTCGATTTATTCTCATCTACTTACTTCCGTCGCTTTGGCATAGGACGCATTGCTTCACGTCCCAAGATAAACATCCCCGTGATACCTAAACAGACAAACCAAATATATTGATACCAATATTGCCGAATTTGTACAACTGTACTGGTTTTTGGATGCAATGTATTTAAGTATAGCAGCAGCATCAATATCATCAGTGCCCCAAAACCAACAAGGCTCAAGCCAATAAAAATTCGTGCAGAACGCAGTTCAAAATCATTAATAGTATTTAGGTCAATTTCTGCCAGTTCTTTAAAGGAGTCATCCGCCAAAGATGAGGCTGCTTGGAATCTATTACTCAGTTTTGATGGCAAAATCGGCGACAGTTTCGCTACAGTTGGGCGACGAAGTAAAGCCTCAGTATCTCGCAGCAGTTCCAGTGGCTTACGGGTAGTAGTTGGTTGAGCAAACTCTATGTTGTCTGTAGGAGTTGAGGCATTAGCTTTGCTTTCAAAATCCATAGTATACTTCGGAAAAACCAGGATATACATAGCCTAGCGAATCAAAAGACAAATGCGTGAAAATAATTCGTAATTCGTAATTCGTAATTCGTAATTCGTAATAACGTTCGTGGACTCGTTAGCGCAACGCTAATGTAATTCGTAATTAATTGATTTATAGGGAAAAACATATTTTTTACTCAAAGTAAGTGAATTTGGGCGTTGGATAATTACAAACTATTCGTCCATTTCTTTTAATGTAGCTAATGCCGATGGAGATAAACGACTGAGATAGCGGAATATCCAATATTTAAAGATAGTATTTAAAATCACAGGAAATGTAGCAATAAAGAAAAAGATTACATTTCTAGTGGGTGGTAGACCTAAATGTTCTGCCAATCCTGCAAGCAGGACTTCCCACCCATCTGGTGAGTGAAATCCGACAAATATATCTGTAAACAGAATAATTAAAAAAGCTTTGGCACTATCACTCAGACCAGAGACAATGGTATCCATAAAAGACTTAAGGATCGCAATTTCTCTTTTGCTCATGGCGATAACTATGCCAAAAGAAAAAAGTGATATTAAATCTGCAAAAATATTACTAATACTACTATTACTTTTTCTGCTAAATTCTTCCGAGATTTCAAGTGCTTTACTCTTAATTTTTTCTTGTGTTAACTCTGAAGAAAGTGCTGGTGCTTGATTAATAAAATATTCAAATCTCAATTCTTCTTGAAAATTATGAAATTCATGGAGAGCTTCTTTTTCCATATCAGAATTGATGAATATTGTAGTTGCATTATCTCCTCTAACCCTTTCTAGTATTGGACTTACAATATATTCTTTAGAAAAATATTGAGTTAAAAGCGGTACAAGAATGAGAACTATCAAAAATCGCAGGGCAATTATTGTTCTACCTTTAGAAAGACGATAATTCCTGATAAATTCTTCTTCTGTCTGCGGTGCAAAATCTGCTTGAATTTTATTAATCCTTCTGCCGATAGAATTCTTAGGCAATCTAGGTTTTGGAATTGGAGGGTTAATTTGAGGATCGTTTATATTAGATGAATTTAGCTGTTTTTTTATTTCGTTATCATTAATGTTTAAAGGCTGATATGTTGACACTAAAGAAGTATTGTTAATTACTTCATCTTTGATAGCATATTTCTCTACTACTTCATCAATAATCTTCAATTTTTCTAATAAAACAGAATTAGAAATATTGACAATTCCCCGACTAAGCTGAAATTCCGCAAGCCTGAACTTAATAATAGTTAGATTCTTATTAAGATATACTTGCCAATAAGACATGACATTTTCAGTATAGTTTACTGATTGTAAAGATATTTTTTTGCTATCAAAATGTTCGTTCTCAACGTTTTTAATTCTCTGAGCTGCTTGGTAAGCTTCTAAAAGTGCCCTTTCTGGCGTATCTGAAAACCAACGCTTAAGCGCTCGCAAATATTTTTGGAATGTTCTGGTAAGTGAGTTTTTCATTACATATATGACTTTTAGATAATGTGTATTATAGTTATATAATCATAAAAAATGGGTAATATAGCTAAATAGTTAGTCCAATCCAGATTCAGGTAATACTCCCTGATGCGATGTCTAGGAAGGGCTACGTCTACGCTAGCAATTTTATATTACCTGTATCAGATGCGGCATAGATTGGCACTGGTTATTTATATTGGCAGTTTATCCATTACACTGTCATTATTGACACTAGAGGTCAGTATTTATGCTCTATATAAAAGCCTTGATTGTAACATTTCACAATCAAAGCAAATTTTTCACTATGCAGAGTCTATCACTGTTAAAGGGAATAGGAAGTAAAGATGTTGCTTTCTCATCTCCCTTATCCTTCTATTCACTACTCCCCACTCCCAAGTTTTAAATTATGAGTTTGAGTCTATGCATGATTGTGAAAAACGAAGCAGCAACACTGCCTAAATGCCTGAGCAGTGTGAGAAAAGTAGTGGATGAAATGATAGTCTTGGATACAGGCTCAATCGATCGCACTCCCAATATTGCCCAACAACTCGGTGCAAAAGTTCATCATTTTAAATGGTGTAATGACTTCAGTGCTGCCCGGAATGCAGCTCTCAAATATGTCACTGGTGATTGGATTTTGGTATTAGATGCTGATGAAACTCTAACTCCAACAATTGTACCGCAGTTACGAGAGGCGATCGCAAGAGATGAATATTTGCTCCTCAACCTCGTCCGCCAAGAAGTTGGTGCAGAACAATCTCCCTATTCTCTGGTTTCCAGGCTATTCCGCAATCATCCAGATATTCGTTTTGACCGTCCTTACCATGCCTTGGTAGATGATAGTGTGTCAGAAATTTTAACCAAAGAACCCCATTGGCAAATAGGTTATTTACCTGGGGTTGCCCTTGTACACACAGGATATCAAAAAAGTGCGATCGCTCAAAATAACAAATATGCCAAAGCCGCTACAGCGATGGAAGGGTTTCTCGCAACTCATCCCAACGATCCTTATGTTTGCAGTAAATTAGGAGCGTTGTATGTGCAAACTGGGAAAATTTCTCAAGGTATGGATTTGCTAAGACATGGAATCACCGTTGCTGAAGACAACTACGATATCTTATATGAACTCCACTATCATTTAGGCATTGCCTACAGTCGCTTGCAAAAATCCCCACAGGCGATTTATCACTATCAAGCTGCCATCAAATTGCCAATTTATCCCATGCTCAAACTAGGAGCATACAACAACTTGGGTAACTTACTCAAAGCAGCAGGAGATTTCAACGGTGCGAAAACTGCTTATATCACAGCTTTGAAAATCGATCCCACTTTTGTTTTTGGACATTATAATTTGGCGATGACATTTAAGGCTTTGGGTTTATTTGCAGATGCGATCGTATATTATCAACATGCAATTACCTTAAATCCCAACTATGCCGAAGCATATCAAAATTTGGGGGTAGTGTTGCTCAAAGTTGGCAATCATCAAGATAGTTTAGCAGCTTTTAGAAAAGCGATCGTCCTTCACGAAAGGTATAATCCCGAAGAAGCGAAGAGACTACGCCAGGGATTGCAGGAGATGCAGTTGATGTAGGGCATTGGGCATGGGGGCATTGGGCATGGGGCATGGGGCGAATGGCACGCTTGTTAAGCACAAACCCCTGATCTAACCGGATGAGAGGGTGTGGGGGGTAGGGTGTAGGGTGTAGGGAATCAAGAAAATGTTGAACTCCTTGACGCAACTAAAGGTTAATTGTCTTAAACACTACACCCAACACCCTACCCCCAACACCCTGCCAAACACGAGGTTTCACGTTTTCTTAGTGACATTCGGGCATTGGGCATAGGGCATGGAGGAGAATAACAGATAACAAATACTTCGACTTCGCTCAGTACAAGTGACAAATGACAAATACTTCGACTTCGCTCAGTACAAGTGACAAATGACAAATTCAGAGGTTTCGATGAGCCAAACCATTGATGAACGGATACGTTGGACAAGTGCAGACTTAGAGTTATTGCCAGATAACGGTAATCGCTACGAAATTATCGATGGGGAATTATTTGTGACTAGGGCACCGCATTGGGGACATCAAAAAGCTACTGGTAATATTTATGCAGAATTAAGAACTTGGTCACTCTCAACAGGTCTTGGTGAGGCTGTCCCAACACCAGGAATTATTTTTACTGATGCAGATAATGTTATTCCCGATGTGGTTTGGGTAAGTAAAGAACGCCTTGCCATTTTACTTGACCAAGAAGGACATTTAACGGGAGCGCCAGAACTAGTTGTAGAAGTACTTTCCCCTGGAGTCCAAAACGAGCGGCGCGATCGCGAAGTCAAGCTAAAATTATATGCTTCTAGAGGAGTTCAAGAATATTGGATTTTAAACTGGCAATTACAACAGGTTGAAGTGTATCGCCGAGAAAAAGCAGTTCTGAAATTAGTAGCAACATTATTCGCAACAGATGACCTCTCTTCACCTCTGTTACCAAATTTTGTTTGCACTGTAGCGCGGTTGTTTGTGTGAATATGCGGAACGTCAAAAACTTTAAGCTGGAAACACAAAACATCAGAATGAAGTATAGTTCGATACAGTTAAGTTAACTGTATTGACTTATAGTCTCAAGACTTGCCTCCCCTAGTTCTCCCCGATTGTTACCTAATCTAAAAATACCAACCCAAAAGTTAAAATCAAAACTTTTGGCAGTATCAAACTTTCCATTATTTTATGAATAAAGAAATAAAGTTATTTCGTATATTTTGTTCATATTCGGTGATGTTGGCAGCATAATTGCCTTCACGGACATAATTTTTTAAATAATACAACAACGTAGATGCAATAAGTATCTGAGGAAGTAATACCTATGCTTGAAACCTATCTTATCCACACCGAAGCTGATTATCGTGCTGCACTTGATGAAATTGAAAGATTGTTTGATGCAGAACTAAATACACCAGAGTTTGACCGCTTGGAAGTTTTAACTACGCTTGTGAAAGCATACGAACAAAGGTATTATCCAATCGAAGCACGAGATCCTATTGAAGCAATCTTATATTATCTTGAATCCCGTGAGTTGTTTTTAAATGACATAGAGCCAATGAAGCAAGCGATGTTTTACTAAAAATCCCTGGAACTTGAGCTTCGGAACACGAAACTTGAGCTTCGGAACACGAAACTTGAGATTTCAAAATGAACTCCACCAGTTCTGAGTCGAAAAGGTGGAGTTAAAAAGTCGAAGAGTAGAGAAATGCTCCTCACAAATGACAAATACTTCGACTTCGCTCAGTACAAGTGACAACTGACAAATGACAACCAACTAAATACGCGACTTGACAAATTTCTCTAATCTATCCATTCCCTTTTCAATCGTCGCCATATCTGTGGCGTAGGAAAGGCGAATGTTGTCATCAGCGCCAAAAGCAATTCCGGGAATGACTGCAACTTGATGTTCTTCCAACAAAGCGTCACAAAATTCTAAAGATTTTAGACCGGTTTTGCTGATATCAGGAAACAGATAAAAAGCGCCATCTGGTTTTGCAGTACTCAATCCGGGAATGGCGTTGAGTCTGTCTAGCATTACCTGTCGCCGCTTGGCGAAGGCTTGACGCATTTCTTCGACACAATCTTGAGAACTTTGTAGCGCCGCGATCGCACCATATTGGGCAAAGGTACACACGTTAGATGTACTATGCCCTTGGATGGTACTGGCTGCTTTAATGATTTCCACAGGCCCCGCTAAATAGCCCAGACGCCACCCAGTCATGGAATAAGCTTTCGCAAACCCATTACTAATCAAAGTACGATCAAAAATTTCCTTCCCCAGAGAACCGATGCTGATGTGTTCTGCACCGTCGTAGAGAATCTTTTCGTAAATCTCATCAGAGACAACAAAGATATCTGCATCAACTATTACCTGCGCCAGTGCTTTGATTTCATCTGGCGTGTACACCATCCCAGTGGGATTAGATGGAGAGTTGAGGATAAATAACTTCGTCTTCGGCGCGATCGCTTTACGGAGTTGTTCGGGAGTAATTTTATAACCCGTCGTCGCATCTGTAGGCACAATCACCGGGACTCCACCGACCAAAGTCACCATTTCGGGATAACTTAGCCAGTAGGGTGCAGGGATAATTACCTCATCACCTGGATCGATCAATGCCACGATTAAGTTGTACAGAGAATGCTTACCGCCATTGGTGACGATGACATTCTCAGACTTGTAATCAAGACCGTTGTCGGTTTTAAGCTTGTGGGCGATCGCTTCCCTTAACTTTGGTTCTCCGGCTGCTGCACCATATTTGGTTTTGCCTTCATCCAAAGCTTTGACTGCTGCGGCTTTAATATGCGCCGGGGTATCAAAATCTGGTTCTCCAGCGCTAAAACTACAAACATCTATTCCTTCCGCCTTCAGTGCCTTAGCCTTGGCTGCGATCGCTAAGGTTAATGAAGGTGTTACCTGACTTACTCTTGCTGCCAGCTTCATTCTTACTATTTTTTGGCAAATCTTTCACTTATCTAAGGATATCCCAGAATCCCTACCAAGATTTGCTTTTTCTAAATTCGTTGAGGATTGGCGAGATGAGGGAGCAGGGAGCAGGGGGAGACAAGGGGACAAGGGGACAAGGGGACAAGGAGATAAACAAAACTCTTAACTCTTAACTCAGCACTCCTAACGCCCAATGACAAATGACAAATGACAAATGACAAATGACCAATGACAAATGACTCCGCAAAGCAGTTTGATTATTGACTCTTAAGGATGTATCGTATATAACTTGATTTTTAGTGAAAACTAATTGTTTATATGCAGATTAAGAAACTTTTAATTGCATCTTCTCTGCTAATTACTGGTCTTTTTATACCTAATGCTGCCATTGCTCAAAATCGCGGTACTCCGGGGAAATTTGATTTTTATGTACTAACACTCTCTTGGTCGCCGGATTATTGTGCGGCAAATGGTAGCCGTGACAAGCAGCAGTGTAGTTCTGGAAGGAAACTTGGTTTTGTACTACATGGTTTGTGGCCGCAGTACCAAACTGGTTATCCTGCTAATTGTTCCACGCAAAAATTACCGTCGGAAGTAAAGCGGCAATTTCCCAATTTGTATCCTAGTAATAAACTTTACGATCATGAATGGGAAAAACATGGTACTTGTTCGGGTAAAACTCCTGTGGAGTACTTGGGGTTGAGTAAAAAATTAAAAGATGCGATCGCTATTCCCGCAGCTTATAATCGCCCTAATAAACCCGTGCGTACCACAATTACAAATTTTAAAAATTCATTTGTGAGTGCGAATAATCAAATTACTGCTGATGGTATAGCACCTTTTTGTTCTGGTTCGGGAAGATTTTTGCAAGAAGTCTTCTTTTGTTATTCCAAAAACGGCGAACCTGGTATTTGTAGCGCCGAAATTTTGAAGCGATCGCAAAAAAGTTGTGGCCAGCCAGATTTCTTATTGAGAAATGTTAGATAAAAATGGGGAATAGGGAATAGGGCATTGGGCATTGGGCATTGGGCGTTAGGAGTGCTGAGTTAAGAGTTAAGAGTTTTGTTTATCTCCTTGTCCCCTTGTCCCCTTGTCTCCCCCTGCTCCCTGCTCCCTGCTCCCTGCTCCCTGCTCCCTAAGCGATCGTCACATCTGGCGACAAATAAACATCTTGAATGTTGTGAAACAGTTTTACACCTTCCTCAAAGGGACGTTGGAAGGTTTTTCGCCCAGAAATTAATCCCGAACCACCAGCGCGTTTGTTGATTACGGCGGTGCGTATTGCTTCGGCGAAGTCATTTTTACCAGTCGCGCCACCAGAATTAATCAACCCGACACGCCCAGAGTAGCAATTTAGTACTTGGTAACGAGCTAAATCAATTGGGTGATCGGTTGTCAACTCTGTGTAAACCCGCTCATCGGTTTTGCCGTAACTCTTACCAGTGGCTTTGGCAATTGCACCGTAACCATTGTTATTTTCGGGTAACTTTTGTTTGATAATGTCAGCTTCAATGGTTACACCCAAATGATTCGCTTGTCCAGTGAGGTCAGCCGCAAGGTGGTAATCTTTATCTTGTTTAAAAGCGTTATTCCGCAGATAGCACCAGAGAATAGTCGCCAAACCCAGTTCATGGGCGCGTTTAAAAGCTTTGCTGATTTCCTGAATTTGTCTGGTAGAATTCTCGGAACCAAAGTAAATTGTCGCACCTACGGCAGCCGCCCCTAAATTCCAAGCTTGTTCTACATCCGCAAACAATACCTGGTCAAATTGATTGGGGAAAGTCAGCAATTCGTTGTGGTTGATTTTGGCAATAAAGGGGATTTTGTGGGCATATTTCCGTGATACAATGCCTAATGTTCCCAAAGTGGTAGCAACCGCATTGCAACCTGCGGCGATCGCTAGCTTGAGAATATTTTCTGGGTCGAAGTAAATCGGATTGGGCGCAAAAGACGCACCAGCTGAGTGTTCAATCCCTTGGTCTACTGGTAAAATCGAGAGATAACCTGTGTTTGCCAGACGACCAGTAGAGTAAAGTAAATGGATATTACGCAATACTTGAGGATTGCGATCGCTATTGAGCCAGATGCGATCTACAAAGTCTGGGCCCGGTAAATGTATTAAATCACGAGAAACTTTTGCTTTGTAAGTAAGCAGGTCTTCAGCCTCTTTACCTAGCAATGATTCAATAAAATTAGGCTCTTTGAGCGTTGTAGTCATAGTATTATCCTCAAAAACTGAGCAAATGACCTTGTTTTTAAGATAGCATTTCTAATATTGCTAACTTGGTTGTACGGTCATTAGTTATGTGTATTCTTTTTGAATATATAGCAATCTTCTTTTATAAATGAAAACCAAAAGGCTGAGATTTCCCACTTGTTTCAATAAGCCGAGAATCTTGTGATGAATGAATAAGTAAGGCTATACTACCGGAAGTATTAAATCAACTTTCGGAATTGATATTTTCAACTTCAGTTACCAACATCAAACAGTACAATTATACTATCTTGCGATCGTAACTGAAAATTGAAAACCCATCTTTACCGGATTGGGGTGATAATTTTGAACAAAATAAATACAATTGTATGAGTAAGTTTCAAATCGATATCGACTTTAGCAATATAGATTTAGCTTCTCTTGAGACAGAAGAAGATTTTCAAAGAGAAGCAAAAATGTTACTCCCAAAGGCACTGGTCAAACTAGGTGAAAGTGTGGGTGAAAAAACTTGGGAAGAATTACAGCAAAAGCTGCAAGGAACTGGAGGTAAACTCAAATCTTCTCCCAGCGAGAAACGTAGGTTTATTCAAGAAACTGGAAGAACTTATCAACGAAATGCTAGTAACAGAGAAAAACAAGAACTAGAAGATTATATAGTAGAGCAATTACGCCAGCACAAGTAATATTTGTCAGAAGTTAACTTATCAGACATGATTCAAATAAACCAGCGACGAATAAACTCCACTTGAAAGCGATAGCCGTCGTCAACTTCCTCAATTAACTTCCGTTGCAACAGCAAGTTGAAAGTAATATCAGCATCGGGGAACTGTTGCAATAGAGTTTGGCAGCTGACTATAGCCCGTTCCCCTTGAGCGGCGATAAAATGTAAAATAGCTTGTCCAGTAGCATCTACTTGGTTGTTTTGAATGTCAGCAAAGAAAAATCCGCCACTTTGCAAAGCTTCTGAATGCGCTCGTGCATTAGTGCAATAATTAGCTTGGAAGATTGATGTGTGTAATAAGTTTAAATTTATTCTAGTCTACTAGCAGAATTAACATCTAAAAACAACGTCGCTTGTGGTTGTTGACGAAGAATAGAAGCTGGACAGTCTGTACCGATATAGCTTTGCAGCATATCTTTTACCACATTCGCTTTACGTTTTTCTGGAGCAAGACAGATAATTTTTTTAGCCGAACAAATTGTTGGGATGGTGACAGTAAAAGCATACTGCGGAACATTTTCTAAATTCGGAAAGTGACCTGTACTTACTTGTTGCTGACGGTTCACAGTATCCAATTTTACCAGTTTCACGCTGTAAGGATCTTGAAAATTTGCTACAGCCGGGTCGTTAAAAGCTAAATGTCCATTTTCGCCAACACCAAGACAGCATAAGTCAATCGGTTGTGCTTGCAATAATTTGGTGTAGCGATCGCACTCTGCTACTGGTTGTAATGTATCACCTTCTATATAGTGAAATTGCTTAGGATTAATCCGATTCTCTACACGTTCTCGCATATAACGCCGAAAACTAGCAGAATGATCGGCAGTAATTCCCAAATATTCATCTAGATGGAACAGAATAATCCGCGACCAATCTACACCACCCAATGCAATCAAAGCATCAAGAAATTTGAGTTGGGAGTTACCTGTAGCTAACAATACAGCAGCTGTATCCTGAAGATTAAGAACTTGCTGTAAATACTTTTGCACGATTTCGGCAACATCCTCAGCCATTTCGACTTCAGAGTTGTAAATCTGCACTAATAAATCGTCAACGCGAAAAAAGTTTGTGGCGGCTACCATTTGCTTACGAAGAAGGTTATCAATTATACGGCAGTTTGCCCAGAGGTTTTACCTGTCTACCTTTATATGCCCTATCCAGTATAGATTTTAGGATTTAGCAAAGTAATTTGTGACTCTTGAAATTTTCTTCTCCAGTCCCCAAATCCCGTATTAACAAAGGAACAATCACTAAAGGCAAAAAACAATGTAAACTATTTAAATTAAGTTAACAATTATTTACATTTTACCCAAAAATCATGCTGGCTGCAATTCTCTTTGACCTAGACGGCACTATTGTCAACACTGACCCCATACACTACCGAGCTTGGCGGGAAATGCTGTTAAATTACAACATAGAAATAGATGAAACATTTTATAAATCCCGAATTAGTGGAAGGCTAAATCCAGAAATTGTTAAAGACATTCTGCCACAATTATCAGCAGCAGAAGGGCAACAATTTGCAGACGAAAAAGAAGCGTTCTTCCGCAAACTCGCCCCACATCTCAAACCGCTAAATGGATTTTCTGAACTACTAGCATGGACAGAAACACATCAATTAAAACGAGCATTAGTAACTAATGCTCCTAGATTAAATGCAGAATTTATGCTAGAGGTTTTGGGGATAAAAGAAGCTTTCCATACAGTTGTTTTAGCGGATGATTGTATTGCAGGTAAACCCGATCCTGTGCCCTACCAAGTTGCCCTGAATAAATTGGGGATTACAGCAGAAGAAGCGATCGCTTTAGAAGACTCTCCCTCTGGTATTCGTTCCGCAGTGGGCGCAGATATCCGCACCATTGGCATCGCCTCCACCCACGATCCGCAAATTTTGCAGTCAGTCGGTGCATTTATGGCAATTCCAGACTTTACTGATTTGCAGTTGTGGACATTGCTAAACTCACTCATCGAGCCAGATTTAAATGCGATCGCTTCTAATTGAGGACATGGGGCAGAGGAGGCAGGGAGGCAGAAGGCAGAAATTCTTTAATTTTGAATTTTGAATTTTGAATTTTTAATTGATTTCTCCCCATCCCCAAAAACTCCACTTTTTAACCGAGCCATATCACGCAACGGTGATGCGCCGAACAAGCGACTGTATTCACGGCTGAACTGTGAGGGGCTTTCATAACCGACATAATGACTAGCTGTTGCCGCATCCATACCTTGCCCCAGCATCAGACGACGGGCTTGTTGAAGCCGAAGTTGTTTTTGATATTGCAAAGGACTCATGGTGGTGACAGACTTGAAGTGATGATGAAGTGACGAGGGACTCATGCGCGCTTCACGAGCGATCGTATCGATCCGAAATGGTTTTTCGTAGTTCCATTTCAGCCAGTTGATCGCTCTGCTAATTGCTTGGAATTGTTTATCGACTAAAGCAATCTGTCGCAATCTAGCACTGTGTTCGCCAGATAACAAACGGTAGAGAATTTCTCGGACAATCAAAGGTGCAAGGATGGCAATATCTTGAGGCGTTTCCAACAATCGTACAAGTCGAATTGCGGCATCAAGCAGTTGCGGGCTAACAGGATTAATAGACAAGCCTAGTTCCGGTGGTTCATTCGCTGGAGCGTCTAGTTTTGCCTCCATCATCAGTGTGCTGAGTTCTCCCATATCTAAATCGAGTCGAAGACACAGATACGGAACGCTTGGCGTTGCTTCAATCACTTGACCGACAACAGGCAGATCGATGGACACCACCAAATATTGGTCTTGACCATAAACATACAGATTGTCTGCCAACATTACCTGTTTCTTGCCCTGAGCGACGATGCACAGGGCAGGCTCATGCAGGGCATGAAGAGGCGCAGTAGGTTGTAAGGAACGGATCAGGAATAACCGCTCGATCGCTGTGGGATGGACACCATCTCCATTACTGTTTTGTGCAATCAGAGCAGCTAGCTCTGACTGCTGCTTTCTAACAGTCTGTTCCATAATTTCGTTTGAAATCCTTTATGAAACTAACATTCAGGGAGCCACAATCTATTTAGCCGCTTAGATTAGCTTATCTTTTTACGATCGACAATGAAGAAAAATGCAGGATTAGGCAAGAATTTCGTAGGTTCAGATTACCGCATCAAGCTTTGACTCTCTTAAATTAAGAGTGTGCTATAAAATACAACAACTTGGAGATCCAGTTTTATGACTACCAATCAACAGAAAGTCGTACTGATTACGGGCGCAAGTAGCGGTATCGGTGAGGCGACAGCACGTCTACTCGCTCGTAAGGGCATCCACGTCATCCTGGGCGCACGACGCACGGAGCGGCTAGAAACCCTCGTGGCTACAATCCGCTCTGAGGGAGGCTCGGCGGAGTATCAGACCCTTGATGTTACTCATCGCGCCGACTTCCAAGCCTTTGTAGAATTTGCTCAAAGCAAATTTGGCCGCATTGATGTCATCGTCAACAATGCAGGTGTTATGCCGCTCTCGAAGCTAGAAGCGCTGAAAGTTGATGAATGGGACTTGATGATTGACGTGAACATCCGTGGCGTACTCAATGGCATTGCTGCTGGGCTACCGTTGATGAAACGCCAAGGATTTGGCCAGTTCGTCAACCTGTCCTCCATCGGCGGACACGCTGTCTGGCCAACCTGCGCCGTTTACTCAGCCACTAAGTTCGCGGTGTTGGCAATTTCGGAGGGGCTGCGTCAGGAAAATACTGACATTCGCGTTACAGTTATTTCGCCAGGCGTAACGGAGTCAGAACTTGCCGATAGCATTACTGACGCCGAAGCTGTCAAAGGTATGCAGGAATTCCGCAAGATTGCGCTTCCGGCTGAAGCGATCACCAGAGCGATCGCCTTTGCAATCGAACAACCGGATGACGTTGATGTGAATGAGATTATCGTGCGTCCTACAGCCAGCGTATAGTTACGCAAAGGTGCAGAGAATTTTCAACCTAAGCTAGCAGTAAAACAACTGAGAACCGCTATGTGACTACCCAAAATAAAATTCAACCTCTCCCACATCTGCGATCGCAGGCACTCGTTATGATGAATCAAATGCAGATGTTGGACAGCGAACGCTAATGCGATCGACAGCGTGAGCAAAGTACTAGAGGGTTTGTAGTAAGCAATTTGCTGCTTAGAAAATAAGGACTAAGGTCTTACTACGAGCCTCTACTTATTTTTCAGCCAGAATCGCGTAAATTTCCCGTTTAACTTGCTCTAAAAGCTCCCGTACCCGATTTATCCGCTCCATATTACCACTACGAGCAACCTGCACCACCGCAGCAGCTAACTCTGTGGCGGCATTCCGCAACTCAATAAACTCTTGGGGCTTACCTGTAACAAAACTTTTGAAGGTATCCCAAGGAGTGTCTGAAGGTTCTTGTTGGGAACGTTCTGCCAATAATTGTTTACCCTCATCCGTAATCGTATAAATCCGCTTGCCCCCTTCCTGTGCGCTCTTGAGATAACCTCCTTCTTCCAACAATTGGAGTGTTGGATACACTGAGCCAGGACTGAGGCGACGGAAACCACCGTAACGAGTTTCCATCTCTTTAATCAGGTCGTAACCATGACTAGGATGCTCGGATAAGAGTTCCAGCAGAATGAACTTGATGTCACCCCGACGAGTCCGGTATTCATCTCCCCAACCACGACCAAACATTTCATTATCAAAGCGTTTGTCATGATGTCTACCATGATGCTTGTCATGATGGTTGCCATGTCCAAACCAAGACCTGACAAGCAATGAATCCTCTTCGTTAACTCCTGCCCATGCAGGTGCGCCAAAACGTGACCGAAAATGTCTAAACATAAGTAAATCTCAAATCAACTTTCTCTAATATACGATATATCAGAATATATCGCGATATATCGGAATAGAATTTTGATGAAGATTTGTAACGAAAGCAGCTTCGACTAGCCAAGAGTCTGCACTTGGGGTCATGACGAAATACTTATAAAATGGAACCTGACTGCCAATTCATTCTGGAACATCGGGCAAGGGCGGAATGGCACGCTTGTTAAGGGCAAAGCCATGATCTAGCTGCATGAGAGGGTGTGGGGAATTAAGAAGATGTTGAACTCCTTGAGGCAAGTAAAATTTAATTGTCTTAAAACTACACCCTACACCCTACACCCTACACCCTACACCCTACACCCTGCCAGCAAGGAGGTTTCAGCTTTTCTTAGTGCCATTCGGGCAAGGGCGCTATCCCCCGATCGCCCAGTATTGCGCAAAACTGCCCAAAATCCCGACGTTTATTTCCAAGCAAGGGAAACAGTAAATCCCTACTACGCTGCTTGTCCCAATATCATGCAATCTTATATGGATAAGTTTGCCGCACAGACAACCAGACACTATCACTTGCTTGATTATCATGGCGCAATTGATGCAGAACGAGTCATCATTTTGATGGGTTTAGGTTGTGAGGTAGTGCATGAAGTGGTATCGATGATGTTATGGTTGTCGCCGCAGAAAATCAGTTGCAAGAGGTAGCGTAATGATTGAAATTGTTGATAGCGATCGCTGTATCGGCTGTGATATCTGCGTAAAAGTTTGTCCGCGCGATGTCTTTGATTCTGGAGACAATGGAATAGCCGTAATTGCTCGTAAATCAGATTGTCAGACTTGTTTTTTGTGCGAGTTGTATTGCCCTGTTGATGCGCTTTATGTGTCGCCTTATGCCGAACTGGATGATGAGGTTGATACAGAACAGTTAATTACCCAAAACTTGCTGGGTAGTTACACCCGTAACATGGGTTGGCATCATGGCAAAATGGGAGGGACTGACAAAGATCCAACTCAACAACTTAGAATTTTGAATAGGGCAAGACAGGATAATGCAAAATTGAATGAAACATAAGCAGCAATAGGGTTTTAAACTATTGTGGCATAACTGGAGAAACAGGATAATCAAAATGAGAGGGAAGAAGGTGAGCAACGCTTGCCTCCTTCCCCCTCCCCACCGCATGATTATCATTCTTATATCTAAAATTTTGAGTACTTTAGCTAATTAACAAAACACACTTTTATTTAACCCTTCACGAGTGGCTTATGTTGGTCTTCTTTTTTTTGTTTTTAATTTTTACTTTTTTAATTTGAGTTCCATAAATATTTCGGCTATTTCATTGTCATTATATTTATTAATTTCTTGAAATCCATATTTTTCAAAAATTTTCCTAGCTGCAATAGATTTTCTCATTGTATCTAATCTTAATATATGTAATTCGTTTTTGTTGGCATTCAATAATAAATGTTCCATTAATAATATACCTATTCCTTTACTCTGATATGAAGGTAAAACAAAGTACCTTTTAATCTCTCCTATTTTATCTATTTTGTTTAATATCTTTAATCCAATACTTCCAATTACTGAGGCATTTTCACTCATAATCCAGAAATTTCCCCCTTGACTTTGGTATATATTTTCAATATTCCTTATATCTGACTGTAAGCCAGTTGGATCAAATTTATATCCTCTGTACGAATACATTATTTCCAAAAAATCTTCCAAACTAGCCTGGAATTCGGAACTGTATGAGATTAATTCCATTTGTTCAAAAGGAGTTCTACACTTTACGTTTAATCGAAATCAAAGTTGCTAAAACTAGCTATTCTTATATCACTTCTGTCCTAGCGATCGCCCAGCCCCTAATAGTCCGCCACACAAAGTTTACGTGGTGGCGAACTTTAGGCAAAAAGAGGTAAAATCAAGGCTTTTAACCCGTGTAGGCGGGTTTTACCTGTGTAGCCGTGACTTCCAGTCGCCTGGTGCAAGATTACTCTACGGGCGATTTCCAGATGGGTGCTGATGCCCTAGTATAGGATGGGGTGTGTAAGGTTCTTCTAAGAATTTGCGCTCTTCATCTGAAAGCTCTAAATCCACCGCCTCCACAGCCTCTTTAAGATGTTCTATCTTACTAGCGCCAATTATGGGAGATGTCACACCTGGTTGATGTAATAGCCAAGCTAGGGCAATTTGTGTGGGTTTCACACCCCGTTTTCCGGCTAATTCAACTACGCGATCGACTACTTTAAAATCTGAATCTTGATAGTAGAGATTGTGAGCAAATTCGTCAGTTTTTGCCCGCAATGTTTGGCCATGGTCTGACTTACTGCGATTTCCTGCTAAAAAGCCCCGCGCCAAGGGACTCCAAGGAATAATACCAATCCCTTGATCTAGAGCTAAGGGTATCACTTCTCGTTCTTCTTCCCGATAAACTAAGTTGTAGTGATTTTGAATTGATACAAAACGAGTCCAGCCGTGAATGTCTGCTGTATAAAGAGCTTTAGCAAACTGCCATGCGTAAACACTAGAAATTCCTAAGTAACGGACTTTACCTGCTTTGACAATATCATGCAGTGCTTCTAGGGTTTCTTCAATGGGTGTTTCATAATCCCAACGGTGAATTTGGTACAAGTCTACATAATCAGTCTGTAGCCGCCGCAAAGAAGCATTAATGCTGTCAAAAATATGTTTGCGAGATAGTCCTCGATCGTTAGGGCCATCGCCGACTTTACCATGTACTTTGGTAGCAATCACAACTTGATCTCGTTTAGCAAAGTCTTTTAGCGCTCGTCCGACAATTTCTTCACTAGCACCCAAGGAATAGACATCAGCGGTATCAAAGAAATTAATCCCCAATTCCAAAGCCAGTTTGATAAATGGACGACTTTCTTCTTCTTCTAATACCCATTCGCGCAATTTACGCGAGCCATAAGTCATTGTGCCTAGTGTAATCCGGGATACTTTGAGTCCAGTTTTGCCAAGATTTACATATTTCGTCATACGGTTTACTCTACTTTTTGTTGGGATGCTTAATAAGGTTGTGATATTTATATAGCGTTTTGACATTGATTTGCCTAGAGTATTGCAGAGCTATGAGCATTGCCTTGCAAAAGCCAGGATACAAAATACTATATATCAATCGACTTACCGGAGTTGTTAGCTATCATATTAAGAATTGCATATAAATGATAAATATGGAACAAGAAATCAGGAAATGTTTGCGAGAGGGGGCTGTTGGTAAAATCTCTCGGATCTGCAAAGCGATCGCCACCGTCAAACCAACCAGGGCTGCGGCTAAAGCTCATAGTTCAAATAGTGTATACTTTTCAAATTCCAAGAAAAATTTTTAATATAGTTCTGTTTATCGATAGATTTAGAGCATTTTAAAATAGTTAAGGCTACAATTTCCTATATAAATCGTTATTTTAGTTAAATAAAATACCTTAAGTAGTATTAGTAAAAAATAAATTTCTTGGTTGGATGATAAAAAACAACATAAGGTACATAGAAAACATGTGTGTAAATTATCCTGTTTAATTATCTAATAATTTATATTCTAAAAATCTCAAAACAATACTTGATTTCAGATATTATTAGCTATACTAATATTTAGATAAGCTAACACTAGCCAAAGAATTATAGTGTTTATCGTCTGAGTGAGTTACATCTCGTTGCGGTGAGGGGCTACAGGCGAAGATGTAACTTATGCGAGGGCTGCCATAACAAGCCTTTCTAAAAATACAGGATGCATCAGAGGAGTTGCTTGTTTTATCTGAAATGCTAGTGCATCAATTGCTGTTTTTTGTAATTTCTCAGAAATCAGTCTCAATCAACTTTGTCTACCAGCATCTATAAAGACGAGTGGAGACTAGGCAGCAAAATTGGTAAGTAAAAAAAATAGGAGATAGAGAAAAAATAATACTCTTAACTCCTCATTATTGGCTATTTTGTACTTATTTTTAGTACGAGGAAAAGCATGAAAAACACTCAAGTAAAAGTTAACGAACCTCTTAGCGAAACACCTTGCAAATCTAACCATAAACAGCTTAATGGTCAGAAAAAACTCACTTGCACAAAACCACCACAACCAGGTGCAACCCAAGGAAATTGCCCTTTTGATGGAGCGATGGTTTCTGTCGGAGCTATTACTGATGCTGTTCATTTAGTACATGGTGCTGTTTCTTGTACTCACAATCCTTGGGCAACTCATGGTAGCCTCTCTTCAGGCTCACAATTATACCAAACTGCTTTTACTACTGATTTTAGTGAGGGTAATATCGTTTTTGGTGGAGAAAAGAAACTGTACAAAGCGATTGTGGATGTTGCTCAACGCTATCATCCTGCCGCCATTTTTGTTTATGCTACTTGTCTGTCTGCTTTGATTGGTGATGATATTGATAGTGTTTGCCAACTTGCTACACAACAAGTTAATATCCCAGTTATCTATGTAAATGCGCCTGGATTTCTTGGTAGTAAAAATTTAGGTAATCGCATTGGTAACGAAACTTTATTGAATGCTGTCATTGGTACAGCCGAACCGGAATTTACCACACCATTCGATATTAATATTGTTGGTGACTATAATGTTGCAGGTGAAACGTGGAATATCTTACCATTATTCCAAAAAATGGGAATTCGCGTTCTTTCTAAAATTACAGGTGATGCTCGTTATCAAGAAGTTTGCTATGCTCATCGCGCCAAATTAAATGTAGTGCTTTGCTCAAATGTAGCTATACAAATGGCGCAAACTATGGCGGAACGCTATGGAATTCCTTATATTGAAGAATCGTTCTATGGTGCGACCAACTTAAACGATTGCTTGCGGAATGTTGCGACCAAATTAAGTATATCCTTGGGAGATAGTGTTATTGCCTGGGAACTGCAAGAACGTACAGAAAAGTTAATTGTCGAAGAAAATGCTGCTCTAGATATCGCTTTAGCTCCTTACCTTGCTGATTTAAAAGGTAAACGGATTATTCTTTCTACTGGTGGTGTGAAAAGTTGGTCACTTATTTTAGCAGCCCAAGATTTGGGAATGGAAGTTATTGCAGCTACGGATGGCAAAACAACAGAAGAGGAGAAAGCTAAAATTAAACAATATCTTGGTGCAGATGCAATGCTTTTGTCTGACACAACTCCCCAGGCATTATTAAAGGTATTACACCAAACAAAAGCTGATGTGTTGATTACTGGGGCTGGCAATAAATATACAGCACTCAAAACGGGAATTCCTTTTTTAGACATTAACCATGAACGTCACCATGCTTATGCAGGTTATGCAGGTTTGGTGGTACTAGCACGCGAACTACATGAAGCCTTGTATAGTCCTATATGGAAGCAAATTAGCAAACCTGCTCCTTGGGATGAAAAAATCAGCTATCAGCTATAGGCGCAACTTTCTTCTGCCAAGCTGATATAGTTGATCGTCTTCCACTACACTTTTAAGGTGTGGCGGAAGATGCTTGTTTTCCAAATATTTGCTTTGTTGTACAAAGAGAAGCGACTTGTTCACCGAGCAATCCAACGGCTTACTGCTGGCAATTGTGCAGAGAACCAGAGCGCACCTAAAATAATCAGACTACCACAGACAATCAAGGCATTAGTCGCACCAAAATTATCTGCCAAAGTCCCCGCTAACAAATTTCCAAAGGGCATTGTACCCACCATTGCTAGGGCATAAAAACTCATTACCCGTCCGCGCTTATCCTCGGTAACTAGGGTTTGAATAATCATATTACTACTGGTAATGTTGAGGATAGAAAAGCAGCCTACAAATACCAGAATGATTATAGATAGCCAAACTTGACGCGAGAGTGAAAAAAATATCAAACTCATCCCAATGAAAACTTGAGCGACTACAATCAAACGCTCTAAGCCTACAATCCCTCGTCTGACACTTAGATACAAACAAGCAAACAACGAGCCAATCGGTGCTGAAGTGCTGAGGTGAGCCATCGTTGTTGCGTTTCCATTGAGAATCTTTGCTGCAAAAACAGGCATCAGCGCGACATGAGACATCCCGACGAAACCATGTAACGCTAGCATTAATAAAATTACTCTAATCGGCTGGAATTTCGAGACATATTCAAAGCCTTCTCGCAATTTTTCCAAAGTATCGCTAATGCCCGTAAGGGGTTGCATCTGTCTAGCTGGCAGCCGCATCGCTAGCAAGGTAAATATCGCAGGAATATAGCTGAGGGTATCGTAAAGAAAACAATATTTTACCCCTAGTGTCGCAATCAAAATCCCGCCCATAGCAGGCCCCACGACGAGAGAGGAACTTAACATTACTGAATTCAAGGCGATCGCATTACTCCAATCGGCGCGATCGTCTACGGTTTCGGTGACGATTGTATGGCGCACGGGCATATCTAATCCCTTGAGCAAACCATTGAAAGCACTCAGTACCAAGAGGATAGGAAAGGTAATCCAATTGGTAAAGGTGAGAATCGTTAAAGCCAAGGATACGCTAATTCCCAATATCTGCACCACCATTAACAAGTCACGACGACTCCAGCGATCGGACAATATGCCCGAAAAGGGAATCAGTAATAACGTAGGTAAAAATTGTACAAACCCTGCAACTCCCAACAACCAAGGCGATTGAGTCAAATCGTATACCAGCCAAGGAATAGTTAACTGCTGGGTCATAAATGTTCCAGACATTGATAGTAACTGTCCCCCGAAAAACAGGCGAAAATTACGCCAGCGCAAAGCGGGTAAATAGTGGTAAGTGATATTACTGATACTTTCCCCTAGTTGTCTATGCCAAATTTTCATGAGTAAAATTTTATTATGGTTTACTAATAATTAGATTAACTAAGAACTGTCAAATAATCGCGTAGTTTGCTGCCCAGGCATCGCTAATCTGTCTGAGCTAAGGCTTTTGCACATTGACATTGGATCGCTATAGAAGGGGATTGATCTACAAAAACGTAGGAAATTACTATTTAGTAACTGTATACTACTTTAATTCTATCGGAATAGTGTATGATAATTTCAGTTATGCTCCCAGCATGGGAATGTTGCTAGCAGATATTGGGTATCGGCAAAATTCCCAAGGAAATAGGCGAGTGTGAACACCTCCCGACAGATAAAACTCTGGAGAATCCTAATGGGCTACAAACATATAGAAGTTAAACAGGTAGCTGGTTTCATCGGTGCAGAAATCGGCGGCGTAGACCTTTCCCGCTCTCTTTCTGAGGATCAAGTCCAAGAAATTCGCAAAGCGCTATTGAAGTGGAAAGTTGTGTTTTTTCGTGGCCAGAACATCGATCATGCTGCCCAGGTCGAGTTCACATCTCGTTTTGGCGAAGTGACTTTCGCCCATCCCTTGGGAGAGCCGGAACCAGTTCCGGGATTTCCCCAGATCAAACCCGTAGACCGTAAGCTTTATGAGCAGCAGTATGGTTTTCGCACTGGCGGCCCTTGGCACACAGATGTAACGGCAGCGATCAACCCACCAGCAGCGTCAATTTTACGCGCAGTTAATGTTCCTAGTTTCGGTGGTGACACCCACTGGAGTAATCTTGTGGCCGCTTATGAGGGACTCTCAGCACCCCTGCGATCGCTAGCAGATACATTAAAAGCAGAACATCGCTTTAATGGGGGCGGTTATCAACCCCGCAACAACAAATTTGACGAGCGTATTGCTGTCAATCCCCTAGTTTCTATTCACCCAGTCGTCAGAGTTCATCCTGAGACTGGTGAACGTGCCTTGTTCGTCAACCCTGGCTTCGTCTCCCGCATTGTTGATGTGTCACCAGAAGAGAGCAGACTGTTGCTAGAGTTGTTCTTTAACCAAGTCACCAAACCTGCCTATACCACCCGCTTCCGTTGGAACAACGGTGATATCGCCTTCTGGGACAACCGCGCCACCGTGCATTTGGCTCCTCAAGATTTGGATCATTTAGATGTCGAACGTCTCCTCTATCGCACTACTATCACAGGCGATGTTCCAGTAGGAGTTGATGGTTCCCGTTCAGAAGTGGTTCAAGGTGAAGCTTTCAGCGCTAAAGTACCAAGCGTCTTCAAGCAGAAAGCTGAGTCTAAGGAAGCACAACCAGTCCTTTCGTAAAACTGAATTATAAGTTATGAGTACTGAGTAAAATAAAAAATACTCAGTACTTATGAACGCAGACATTACACCTTGTTGCTCTACAAAGGTAACTTTTGCATGACCGATCGCAGCAAAGCCAAGAGATTAATTATCTATTTTGAGCGATGATTTTTAGCCATCACCCCGGTTCGATTGTCGGTAGCGATCGCTTCGCTGTCTGGCTCCGACAGCCCCCTCTCCCAAGCGTTGAAACAGCCTGTATTGCTGGGTTTATGCCCATCCAAGCAGGCGGATGGAGTACCTCCACACTACCACGCACTATAGACTGGAGCTTTGAATACAATAAGGCTCTTGTGCGAATGGCACTAAGAAAAGCTGAAACCTCCTTGCTGGCAGGGTGTAGGGGGTAGGGTGTAGGGTGTAGTTTTAAGACAATTAAATTTTACTTGCCTCAAGGAGTTCAACATCTTCTTAATTCCCCACACCCCAATACCTGCAACCCCACACCCTCTCATGCAGCTAGATCATGGCTTTGCCCTTAACAAGCGTGCCATTCGGCTCTTGTGCATCATCATTGTGACGAGTCTATTATTGATGGTGATAGTTCTCATTGCTGGGCCAAAGTTTATAGAAATAGACCAAGCAACAGATACAGAGATCAAACAGGTAGAGGTGTAAACTTGACCGAATAATTCGTAATTCGTAATTCGTAATTCAAAATTCATTAATTACGAATTAATAATTAATTCTTTGAGAGTACAAGCCCCTTAATTTATTAATTAAAGAAAATAAATTTATTCATTATTCAAGCCCCACGATTAAATTTCAGGTAATAATTACAAATTAGCAATTACGAATTATTTTGATATTTTTCCTAGAAAGCTATCAAGAAAAATTGAGTAACCTAAAATACTGATTTATTAGCAATAAAATTACTAGAAAAATCCGATTTTATTTTTGAAAAAGATTAGGAGAAAATGCTTGTTTTTTCAAAACTTAACGTTTAGTGTTTGCTAGCTGTTGAACTTTTTTATCTTCCCCATTAATTAGACCTGCTTCATCACCCATAACGCGCTCTAAGATTTCTTCTGCTAAAGTAAGGAATTCTGCATCTTTGCGTTTGCGAGGACGTGGTAGTGAGATACGCCGATCCATTGAAACTCGGCCATCTTCAATTAGTATGATGCGATCGGCTAGCGTTACTGCTTCATCTACATCATGAGTAATCAAGAACGCCGAAAATTTTTGTTCGTGCCAGATTTTTTCAATTAGTCTCTGCATCTCAATACGAGTCATGGCATCCAAAGCACCAAGCGGTTCATCTAACATTAGTAAGCGCGGCTCTCTGACTAAAGCCCTAGCAAGTGCTACTCGTTGTTTTTGTCCTCCAGAAAGCACAGAAGGCCAATCTTTTGCTCGTTGTATTAAACCTACTTGCTCAAGCGCCTTCTCTGCCTTTTGCCGCCAGTCTTTTTTGTTCAATCCTAATCCCACATTTCCTAAAACATTCTCCCACGGTAAGAGGCGGGCATTCTGGAACATTGTTCGCGCACTGCGATTACGCCCACGCAGTGGTTCCCCGTCAATTAAAACTCCGCCGTCACTGGGATGTTCAAACCCAGCTATCATCCGCAGGAGTGTACTTTTACCGCCACCACTGCGCCCAACAACTGCAATAAATTCTCCTGATGCTATCTCTAAATCGAGATTCTGCAACACTTGATTACTACCATAGGTCTTTGTCAACGTTAATCAGCAAGCGGCCATTGGATATACGGTCAAGTGTAGCCGCCATCCGCGCTGCCATCCCAGGAGATAACAACCCTGGACGAATTGCTACTAAAAAACGCATCTGTTGAGTTGCTGCAACTAAGGATGAAGCTATAATCCAAGCGTCTTCACATGAACGTCCTGTAGGAAGTAAAGCACCTCTGTAGCCTAGATCGTCTACAGCTTGAGCAATTTGACGCAAGTATGGATAGGTAGCAGCACGTCCTCCTGTTGCTGTTCCCAGATAGCGTCCGTCACTGTAGGTGGGAATAAACCAAAATAGTTCCATCGATAATAGACTCCTTAAGTGTTTCAGATGTAGCTGTCAAGAATGCGATCGCCAGAAGGTGGGGCGTAGTCCATCGCTGATGTAGCTTACAGACAGTTTTAATTAAGCTGTTTGCGATCGGACACCATCGCTACTTGATTGACATCAATTTTTTTAGGAACCAATTTTAGACGATATTTCAAATTAGCTTTTGCCAATGCTTGTACAACTAAATGATGGACATTTGAGCCTTTATTTAAGGCAATTTTTTTGCCTTTTAAGTCAGCAAGATTGCGAATTTGAGAATCTTTTGGGACTAAAATTGCTTCACCTTTGGGATTAGGAGGTGAACTGGCAACATAAAGCAGAGGTGCGCCAGCTGCTTGAGCAGATATAGGAGGGGTTTCTCCTGCATGTCCAAAGTCTAGGCGACCAGCATTCAAAGCTTCTAATAGTTGCGGCCCAGCTGGAAATTGATTCCATCGCACTGATAAACCCATTGAGTTAAACTTTTTCTCCAAATCTCCCTTTGCTCTTAAAAGGCTAAGAGAGCCAAACTTCTGATGACCAATATGAACTACCTTTTCTGGATCTTGACCTATACTAAACGACGGCATAGATGCAGAAATTACCGAAGTATTTAGAGAACAACCAGAAATTATCAAACTTAAGCAGAAACTAACAGCAAATAAGAAGGTAAATTTTTTGCTTGAATATTCTTTGAATACCTTTACAGCTTTGTGACATTTTAATATAAATGCAGAAAAATTATCCCGATTGATAAGCATTGCGCCCTCAGTTTCAAGTATAAAAATTTTCTCCTAAAAAAATATTAAAAGCTTAACAAACTTTCATTAAAATCTTTGGAGGATTTTAAACTACAGTAAAGCTAGCAAGTTAATGTAGTATCTAGCTAAAGAATGATATAAAACTCTTATTTGATTTTTGAATAAGACTAGGAGACAATACGCAAATCGTAAACAAGTACGAATAAGGCTTTCATTTTGGTAACAGTAAGCCTCTTTCAGTACATAATCTACAACTTGTTTAAATTTAGGTTAATAAAAGGTTATGTAATTTCAGCAACTACCTTATATACCTTTAAACTACAGTAGATTGCGCAAAATCCCGTATTTATACTTAATAAAAATTTTAAGTATCAAACAACACATAGATACATAACGAAACCAGCTCACTATGTTTACTTTTAAAAATCCCTTGAAAGCTGTACAGGAACTTAACGTACTTTTAAATGATTGCCGTCTAGTAGTCTGTTCGATCAATCCTGACGAATTTAGTTGACAAAGCTATCCTCTGTATTTGAATCAATTACCAATGACGCGTAATATAGCAATCTGATTTGATTTCTGAATTAATCGTAGGGACTAGGGACTGGGGACTGGGAAGAAGGAATAAAGCTGTACTGAGTTTTTTTCAAAAATCAAATATGAGTCCTATATCATGTCCGGTGAAAGACTTATCATTAAGAACGCAGGGGCAGGGGGAAAGAGGGTTTTCCGGTTTCTACATAGATGACGGAAATTATAACTAATTAACCGGACATGATATAACGCTTGACTTCCACATCTGCGTTAACAACTACAATGGCATGGTTAGCAATTTTGAGTATTTTGATGTTATTAATTTGATCCCCAAAGACCGCAATCTTACTCAACCCCTGGCACCAGTTACATAAGCAACTGTTAAAGGATGTTGAGGATGATTAAAAACTTGCTCTACAGTACCTGATTCAATCAGTTGCCCAATGCCGTCTTGTACCCAAAATAGAGCGACTCGATCTGCAATTCTCTTGGCTTGAGCCAGATTGTGAGTAACAATTAACAGAGTATAGCGCTGGCGCAAACTAATAATTAAATCTTCAACAACGTTACTGGAAATAGGGTCGAGGGCACTACAAGGTTCATCCAGTAGTAAGACTTCTGGCTGCAAAGCCAAAGCTCTAGCTATGCACAAACGTTGCTGCTGTCCACCAGAAAGAGCCAAAGCTGAAGATTGCAGTCGGTCTTTTACTTCTTGCCATAGCCCTACATCCTCGAGGCTGGTTTCGATAATTGTATCAATTTGGTGGCGATCGCGGATGCCATGCTCTCGCAAAGGCAATTCCAGATTCTGCCATATTGAGAAAGGAAAGGGATTGGGTTTTTGAAAAATCATGCCGACTTGACGCCGTAAGGCGATGACATTAATTTTGGGATTTAGCACCTCTAAACTACCAATGCGGATTCTTCCCTGAACTCGACACTTGGGAATCATATCGCTGAGGCGGTTGAGACAACCCAGGAAACTAGTTTTTCCACAACCAGAAGGCCCAACCAAAGCCAAAATTTCTCCCGCATTGACAGCTAAGTTGACATTAGCAAGTGCAGTTTTTTGTGCGTATTGCAGAGTTAAGTTCTCAATTTGAATCAACGGTTCAGTAACTGCCAAGATGTTCTCCTCTATATCCACCAATCCTCATCCCGAAATAACTCTGCTGTGTAACCAACGTCGTGCAATCCACGCTGCTGTGCCATTAATCAACAACAGTAGTAATAGCAAAACCGATGCACTAGCATAAGCACTCTTATCTCCTCCTGAAATGTTCATTGAGAGATCAAAAATATGAACCGAAAGAGTACGCCCAGAATCAAGGAGTGATTGTGGCATTCGGTCTACGTAACCGCTAGTAAAAATTAAAGCCGCAGTTTCGGCGATAGCCCGACCAACACCAAGCACAAATCCCACTATTAAACCAGGAACAGCAGCAGGTAATAATATTTGAAATATTGTCGTTGTGCGTGAAAAGCCAAGGGCGGCGGCTCCTAATCTGTATTCATTGGGAACGGCTAAAAATCCTTCCTCTGTAGAACGAATCAAAATTGGTAGCACCATACACGCCAGTGTGAGTCCGCCTGAAAGAATGGAAAACCCCAATCCTAAAACTTTGCAAAACAAGACGTTACCAAACAACCCGAAGACAATCGAAGGTACACCAGCAAGTACATCTAAACTACGGCGCACTAATCTAGCAAACCAACTATCACTAGGAGTAAATTCTGCTAGTAAAACTGCTGTACCAACACCAACGGGCAGGCAAACCGTCATACATACACCAATAATTAAAACGGTGGAAACGAGAATACTGGCAATTCCACCTTCTCTACCCGCATTTTCTGGTTCACTAATCAGAAATTCCCAAGATAAATATCCCATACCGTGCCAGAGGATATCGCTGACTATCCATAAAAAGATGGCGGTAACGAGGGCGGCTGTTGCCCAAACTAAGCTTGTTGCTAGCCACTCTCTAAGAGCGAGACGATTGTCTTTGCTTTGTTGTATCTCTACCATTTGCCCTGACTGATAACTTCAGCGATCGCCACTAACACCACAATCATTCCCATCAATATCAAACCACTGACAAACAGCGCACTACGGTGATCCCCTGTGGCATACGCCATTTCTAAAGCAATATTGGCCGTGAGTGTGCGGATGGGGTCAAATAAGCTTTTTGGGGTCTGTACTACATTGCCGCATACCATCAAAATTGCCATTGTTTCACCAATGGCACGACCTGTCTCTAAAATTAAGCCTGTAAATAACCCTGATTTGGCTGATGAAAAAACTACTGTGCAGATTGTTGTCCAACGTGATAACCCCAGTGCAGCAGCACCTTGAATGTAAGCGGTGGGAACTTTTTCTAGGCTAGCATCGGCTATAAGGGCGACTGTTGGCAGAATCATCACCGCCAGAATTGCTATTCCTGCTAATAGGCTTGGCCCTGGTGGATGAATTTTTCCAATTAGAGGAACCAGCACGACTAATCCCCAAAAGCCATACACTACAGAAGGAATCCCTGCTAATAATTCAATCAGGCGGCGATAGAGTCGGGCTACCATTGGCGGGGCATAGAATTGACAAAAGACAGCAGATAAAATGCCTATGGGAGTTGCAATTAGCACTGCACCGACCATTGCCAAGAGGGAACCCAGCAACATGGGTGAGAGATTATATAAACCTGCTGTGGGGTTCCAAGAAGAGTCGGTAAAAAAGCGGGATATCTCTATATGACTGAAGATTGGTAAGGATTCGGAAAGTAGAAAAACAACAATTAAAAGTGCGATCGCTCCGGCGATTGTTGCTGCTCCTCGTAGTATCCAAATTAACCAAAAATCATTTGGCGATGGAGACAAAGTTTTGCTTTTTAACAATGTCACTTACCTGCTGCGATTGTGCAAAGTCAATAAATTCTTTAGCCAGTCCTTGGGGTTCGGTTTTTGTAACCAAGTTAAGCGGTCGAGAAATAGGAAAGCTCCCGTTTTGTACATTAACTGTTGTTGCTGCTACACCGTTTACAGCTAGCAATTTGATTGGTACTTTATTGGCGGCGCTATTTTCTGCCGAGCCAATGGAAACATAGCCAATAGCATTCGGGTTTCCGGCTACAGTCTTAATTCCTTGCTCATTATCACCAATCACTACTTGTGCTTTGATGTCAGTATTTTTTAGCTTGAAGTAGTGGGTAAACAATTCCAGGGTAGAACGTCCTTCGGCTTTATTAACAACTGTAATTGCCCCATCTTTACCCCCTACCTGTTTCCAGTTATTCACCTTGCCTGTGTAAATATCTACAATTTGCTTGTCAGTTAGGGATTGCAGGGGATTTTCCTGATGGAGAATCACCGTTACTCCATCACGAGCGATGGAAAAGGCTTTTAAATCTTTTTCGTCAGGCTTTAAGGCACGGGAAACCATGCCAACATTAGCTACACCTTGACGAGCATCTGTAATCCCGCGAGAAGAACCGCCTGATTGCACATCAACTCGCACACCGGAATGTTGCGATTCAAATTTTTTGCCAATTTCTGCTGCTAATGGTGCAACTGTACTTGAACCAGTAAGTACCAATTTTCCTTGTAGCTTATTTGGATCGTTTGTGACTGCTTGCGGAGGTTGAGAACAACCTTGCAACCAAATGCTTGTCACTAATCCTATTGCGATCGCCGAAATTTGGGAATGTTTCATCTTCTACCTTTAGATATTCCAGGTTTTAGTTGAACGAGAGAACACAACAACCAAAGTTTAAAGCCTTGCCTGTAGCTACTTCGACTTGAGGGGCAAGACGATAGAGAAATGCTTTGCCATCTCGCTCCCGCACAACTAATTTGGCTCGACGCAAAACCTGCAAATGATGAGAGAGGAGACTTTGCTCCAAATGCAAAATCGCATTCATCTCTCCGACTCGCTTCGGACTGTCAATCAATAGTTGTAAAACTCCTAAACGGGTTTCATCTGCCAGTACCTTAAGCTTGTCTACACAATCGATGCTTAAATTTGTATTATTTTGCATTGCCCTAAAAACGATAAGTTTTCCTGATTTTGGTATAAATAGCAACAATTACAGAGTTGACAATTAAAATTTATTTGCACTTTTTAATAAACGAGTGTTCATATGAAATTGTATTCATGCTTAGTGTCTCATATTTGGTAACTCTCCGGTTCAACAGTTCTATACTTGCTTTTTACTCTTGTTCTGCACAGATCCGTAAGCGTGTAGGTTTAATCTTTCAAGACTTTCATCTGTTCCCTGATACCGTCTATGACAACATTGCATTGGGTAACTCGACCATCACGCCAGAAGATGCCCGACATGCCGCCGAACTGATACAGACCCTAGATTTCATCGAGAGCTTGCCACTAGGCTTTGATACGGTACTGGAAGACCGCGGCCAAAATCTATCGCAAGGTCAACGCCAGTTGTTAGCGTTTATGCGTGTCATTGCCTTGAACCCCGAAATCTTGATTTTGGATGAAGCCACTGCCAGTATTGACCCAGAAACTGAAGCTGCCATCCAAGCACTTCACCTTCAGTTTAGACAATCCACAGAGGGACTGATACTAACGGGATTAGTGTTGTTAGATGCGATCGCCTCCGGTCGGTCAGAGATCATCGCCTCCACCGAGGCGTAGCCCACCGCTACACTTGATGTTTGACAAGAGCATTCTCAGAAAAAAGGGTGTGGGGGGTAGGGTGTCGGGTGTAGGGAAGACGGCATTGCCAAGCTCTTGAATAATCTGGTTTTTAGCATCTGTGTTATTCCAGGCTTGTTCTAAGTTTTACAGCCTTTTCAGCGCAAAGGTGGGGATTTGCCAATACCAGAAGATTACTCAATCTTTATGGCAGTTGCAGATAAAATTGGTTTTGATAGTCGAGGTCGTCGTCTCTTTCGTTCAAGTACAAATGGGCAACAAACCCAAGAAATTGATAGTGATTTACCTCTGATTCTAGAAAAGTTCAAAAAGTTTCTTAAAGAGGTATGGCAAAATAATGTTGAGAAATAGCACTTGCTGTCTATTAGCGCCGTCAAAGTTACCTATGCAAGTTGTATATGGGGAAAATCAGGACGTATCTCATGAATTTGCAGACTTACTTTAACTACTATAGGATTCCTATTTAATTTTTGAAAAACTGAGAAAATCGAAGCCTTGCATAATAGAGTTTAAAGCCTCAGTATACTTAGTAAGATTTAAGTCGGATTCCTATAGCT
>NZ_JAVRCL010000062.1:0-10326 GCF_034530775.1 Nostoc sp. DedSLP04
TTTTTGCGAGAGAATACCGAAAATCCCGTTTGTTGTAATGTCAACTCTACCACCAGTTCCTGTAAAGGCATTAGCGCTGATATCGCTATTTTCTTTAAGAACGGCGACAATGAAAGGGCTATTAATGGTGATGTTACCGCCATCGCCACCGAATTCGCTACTGCCGGCGGTGGTAGAAATTTGACTATGATTGCGTAGTAATAATAAGTCTTGCAACTTCAGGGTAATATTACCACCATTCCCCGATCTGGTTATGGCGGCGATCGCTCCTTGATTATCCAGGCTCAAAGAACGAGCTTGGATGTCAAGGTTGCCTGCCGTCCCCGCGCCGGTACTACTGACAGTGACTTCACCTCCATCCCGGACACTCATCTGCTCAGTTTCAACCTTTACACTTCCCCCATTACCAGTACCTTCTGGCGTCACCGCAGCGCTGATTTGGCTGTTAAAGTTACCATTTGCTGATTTACCAACAACTTCTACAGATTTCGACGCATGAATTCGTAATTTACCTGCATTGCCCACTCCAGCAGTTCCAACCGATACTATTGCACCACCTCTCACACTCAAGCGATCGGTTTCAATTGTTAAATCGCCACCGTTGCCTCTGGGTGGAATCACTGTTTCGTCTGCGTCTACTTCAACACCTGCATTGATACCTATAGCATAGAGGTTATCAATAGGTGTATCAAATACCTCTACTTCCGAAGCCCGAATTGTGAGATTACCAGCGTCGCCTTGACCAAAAGTAGCGACTTGCACTTTACCTCCATTACTGACACTCAAGCGTTTTGTCTCAATGGTCAAGTTGCCACCGCGACCCTCACCTCTAGGGTTTACCTGAGCAAATAAGCCAGCAGGATTTTCAATATTAGATGTAAATGATTTGATTTTTCCGCTAATTTCCACTGACTCGGCAGCGTGAATAGTCAAATTTCCAGCAAACCCTTTACGATAAACACTGCTTCCCACTTGACTGTCAATGATATTCATAGTGACAGTTTCAATGTTTATATTGCCAGCATTCCCTTGTCCAAAAGTACTGGCAGATAGTTGTCCATCTCGGACAATCAACTGATTGGTATTAATTGCCAAATCTCCTGCTGTTCCTGTACTCGATGTTTGAGTTAACAAGCTGCTGGGAAAGGGAAATAAACTATTACTATTAGTAGCAGATCCTATCAGTTTAACTGATTGGGAGGCATTGACTGTCAAGCTTCCTCCAGCCCCACTACTGCTAGTTCGAGCTGAAATCGCTGCTCCATCTTGGATTAATAACTGATTGGTGTTAATCGTAATCTTTCCTGCGGGCCCTATGTCATAAGCGTTAGAACTTATTCTGCTAGGATACCATCTATTAGGAAACTGCGGAAGAACAGCAGTACCGACTAGCTGCACTGATTCGGCATTTACTGTTATACTCCCTCCAACCCCTTTACCTTCGCTATCGGTTATAATTCCGGCTCCATTTTGGATGAGTAACTGTCTAGTGTTAATCGTGATGTCTCCGGCGTCTCCTACTCCATTAGATGCAGCAAACATACCAGTAGAGCCTAAATTGGGATTATCTGGAATACCGATTATTTGCACTGATTCTGAGGCATTCACAGTCAAATTTCCTGCCACACCTGCATTCGTTGTACTAGATGAAATCTTTCCTCCTGCTAAGATTTGTAACTGTCTGGTGTTAATTGTCAGGTCTCCTGCATCTCCTGTCCCAGAATTTTCAGCAAATAAACCACTGCGAATTCCAGTAGGTGATTCTCCAACGACTTGCACTGATTCGGAAGCATTTACACTCAATCCTTTTCCAGGTAATGCTCCTAAAGTGCTGGCTTCAATCTTGGAACCTCCACTAACTGTAACTTTTTTACCCCACACCTGAATAGCGCCGCCACCTTCCCCACTGGTACTGACCAAGGCTTGATTACTGAGTGAGATATCGGCTTTAGCTAGATTATCAGGAACAATCAAACTTAAATTATTACCATCCACATTCAGTCCGACTGTCCCCTCACCTGCAACTCCTGCCAATTCCACTCGCCCACCCGGAGCATTCAATTGACCTTCGTTGATGGCAATTTCTCCACCGACTAATAGCAAACTTCGAGCATCTGGTACTCGTAGACCAAAGATATTATCTCCTGTTGGTGCAATTGACCTGTTTTCAATTCTGCCAGCCTGAAGTTGATTGAATAGCAAAGCCGAAGGATTAACTGTTAGTAATACAGAAGGAGTCTGAGGATTTGTTGCACTAAATTCCAAGCCATTGCCAAACACAAAAGAATTCGCCGTACTCCCGACAAAGGAACCCGCCACATCTAGTCGTGCATTGTTCCCAAATAAAATGCCATTGGGATTAATCAAAAACAAATTTGCATTACCATTTACCCCTAATGTACCGAGAATATTCGAGATATTACTTCCCGTCACCCGTGTGAGAATATTGGAGATTCCCGTGGGATTGGCAAAATAAACCCGCTGCAATTCACCCACATTGAATTCCTGGAAACTATGGAATAGGTTTGTACCGCGAATTGCTCCACCATCAATCCGGTCAGCAGTACTACCTTTGATATTGACATTAGGAGTGACTTTTGAAGAGTTATTACCCAATGTTCCATCAGGGGTCATCTGGGCTAAGGCGTGATTTTCACAAGAAAATATGCCATGAGCAAGCACTCCAATAATACTAATAGCTTCTAATAAATCTGAGTGCCAATTCCTATTTTTACAGGTTGTCATATCAGAACCAGCCTCACTTGCTCATTTCTTACCTGTGAATATGCAATCAATTTTTTGAGAAATTTATCTATAATTAATTTTATTTCAGCAGATATTTTGACTAGATGAGAGGAAAATATTAAAAAATTAAAATTAATTAATAGACATTTAGTGAAATTAAATATGCGTTATCCAGAACCCTTGTAAGCAGTTTAAAGAAAAAATAGCACTATAGATGAATTGCTTTACCACTAGCAATAACCAGGATTTTAAATCCATTGAGTATCAAAAGAGTCTTGTCCAGTACCATAAATTAAATCGCCATACTCCTGCCAATGAGTTAGTTCCTGCTGCGAAAGTTGAGGTGAGTGCAGCACAGAAAGATTTTCCAGTAATTGCTGCCTATTTTTTGGGGCAGTAAGTGCCAGACGCACTGCCCGATGACTTAGTGCCATTCGGTAACAGTCTGCTGCTAGTGGTGGTTTTTGTTGCCAGTTGGGATGCCCCTTAAGTAATGACCCCCAACGAGTACAGGTAAATGCTACTACTGGAATACCTGCCTTTGAAGCGCTGGGAAGAACATCTTCTTCAGCTTTTCGATGTGCCATATTATAACGGAGCATCAGCACATCAATGTGACGTACTTCAATTAATTGTTTGGCAATAGGTAGGTTGTGAGTTGTGACTCCTACATAACGCACGAGTTTTTGATCTTTCCAAGAATGCAGTTCGTCAAGCACCGCTTGAAGTTGAACTATGTCATCAGCAGGGGAAACATATTCAGCAAAAAATACATCCACTTGCGCGATATTTAAACGATGGCGCACACAGTCCAAGTAATTGCGTAAAGATTCTATATTCCGATTTTCACTACCTGTTGCTACCAAGGTCTGCTCACGCTTTCCTACCAACAGAGATTTCAAGCCATCCAAGAAGTTTTCCGATTCCAAATTGTAAAAGAAAAAGTAATTGATCCCCGCTTCAAATGCCAATGAAACAGTTGCAGCATCTATCGATTGCCCTGCTAAACCAAGAATGCTTGCTGGCTGTCTGTGTATAGTTACTAACTCCACGTCAACGCTCCAATTCTCACTTTTACTCTATTACACCTTCATGATGTTAGTGAAAACTCAATGAATCTTAATTTTTAATCATCTTTTGCAATGATTGATAAAAATTGGTTAACTTATGAAAAAAGGAAGTCAGGAGTATTGAATTAGGTGCTACAAGTTGGAAACCACGCAATCATGTCACGGTTAAGTATATAGCAATTCCTAGTTACGTGAGGTACAAAAATAATGTTTTTAAACGCAGACGAGCGCAGAGTCAAACGCAAAGGTACGCAGAGGCTTACCTAATTTTATTAGTGATTTACTCAGTACCTCAGTAGGTCGGGAAACGCTATAATAAAATATAAAATTCTTACTGTCGAATCTTATTTCACAATGATATAAGCTAATAATCTCACTCCAGAATGTATATTTCAACCAAATAAAGTAATTGAGCTTTAAAACGCTTTAACTCATGCAGAACTCTAGTTAATATCGTCACATTCGTCAAGCGTCAACAGAATGGCTCCATGTTAATTTAAGATTTTTTGTGTGCAATGAAAAAGCCTGGATTTATTGAGCGTCATCACCTGTGGACAGAAATCCAAAAAGAAGCATCTAAAAAGCTTGAGGCTGTTGTCAAAGAACGGGATCTATTGTTGATTCGTACCGCTTGGTCAGACCAGCATGGGATTGTTCGCAGCAAATCGCTCTTACCGCAGACATTTTTCAGCGCCTTAGAAAACGCTATGCAAATCAGCACAGGCACATTCCTGTTTGATACTGGTGGTGCAATAGTATTTAACCCGTTTGTTCCTGGCGGTAGTTTAGATATGCCTTTGATGACAGGTGCGCCAAATCTTGTAGCTGTTCCTGTCCCTGATACCTTCAAAATTCTGCCTTGGGCAAAACGTACTGGTTTTATTCTCTGTAACGAGTACTTTCAAAATGGTCAGGTAATGCCCTTTTCCAGTCGCGGTATTTTGCGCCAATCATTGGTAGAGTTACATCAAAGGGGATTGGAGTATATTGTCGGCTTAGAAGTTGAGTGGTATCTGGCAAAGTTAGAAGATCCAATGTTAGCGATCGCTAATGTTGGTACTTCTGGAAAACCTGGTGAACCTGCTAAAGTTAGCGCTGTAGAGCATAGTTTCCAATATCTTTTAGAATCCCACAATCCAGAGATTCACGACTTACTGCGCGTTTTAGCAGAAAACTTAGTTGAAATGGGATTACCTTTAAGGAGTGTAGAAAATGAAGGAGGTGTCGGTCAATTTGAATTTACAATCGCTTTTTGCAGTCCATCGGCGATCGCCCACCAGAAGACTATTTAAAACAGGTGACTAACTGGGAGCAAAGAGAATATTTTGAATTATTTTGAAGTCAATAATTCCTAGAAATATCGCGCTTTTAAGGATGATTATTAAGATATTTAAGTGAATCTTTTGATAATTACCTGCCCCACCATCCCCAGTCCCCAGTCCCTTGCTATACTGTTTCACAATTGCGCCCCATTCATACTTGCTGTAAGAAAAATTATTACATTTTTAACTTTATACAAGCGTAATTACACAAAAGTAAATATTTATGTTTTAATAAATATTTACTTATTTTGGTAAGTCAAACTTCGCCAATTTCCGAGGTTGAGTTGATGTATAAACTCTTTTTTTGGCAAAAGTATTAGTATGTAATATGTCATATAATACAGGAGATATTTAAGTTCAGTTGTTATAGGAGAAAGATTGTGTCTGAAAACAAACCAGAAAAGTTGAATTCACAAGCAGTACCATTCTTCGCTCGATTCTTGGAAGGGCAAAGCCTTGAAGACCTTTCTGAGGAAGAATCAAAAGCGATTATCGGTGGTAAATGTAATAATGCCACAAACAAGAATAAGGATGAACTTGTAACAACTCTGAAGTCTCCATCCGATCAAGAAGATGGCGCAGTAACTAAGAAGTACCCTTCCGATAGTGATGAGTTGGCTGTTACTCAGAAGTATCCATCAGATGGTGAAGACAGTTCGCCGTCTTCACCTTCAGAGTTGGCTGTTACTCTGAAGTATCCATCAGATAATGAGGACAGTTCGCCGTCTTCACTTTCATAGCTGCATACTTTTGATTACACCAAAGATGCGGTTTTAAAACTATTGTCAGTATAAAAATACAGTTAGTGCCAACTTCGTCTAGGGGTTGGCTTCTCATTAAAATTAAGTTCACTTGTTTAAAATTTTGCTTTCTCAACAGTTAACAATAGTGAAAATGCAAAAACTAATAAAAATATTTTATGCACCTCGATCGTGATGTAGTTTTATTAATCACTCATAGTGGTGATTATTTTACAATAGATAAAGTTGCAGAAGCAGTATCAAAACTAGGTGCACAGCCATTTCGTCTTGATACTGATAAGTTTCCGATCGCACTCCAACTCCAGGCTAATTTAAGTAACTCTGGTAGCAATCATTCACTGATATATAACGATCGCTCCCTCAACACCGAGCAAGTGCAAGCAGTATGGATGCGGCGTATTTGGCAACCCGATCTTGGTCAAGAATTGGCTCCACAATTTCAAGCAGCCTGTTCTAATGAATCACTCGCAGTCTTAGATGGCTTTTGGGACAGCCTCAGAGATGCTAAGTGGGTGGATGATTTACACCGGATAAGTGCAGCTGAAAACAAGTTACGCCAACTGCGGATTGCATCGGAAGTAGGTCTTGTTATACCTCGGACTCTCGTCACCAACAATCCTCAAGAAGCACGAGAATTTTTCCACCAAGTTAAGGGAAAAATGATTGTCAAGCTGCTCAGACCTCTTTCTTCTGGGATGCAAGCCTCTTCTTTTTTCATGTATACCAGCGTCGTTAAAGAAGAAGACTTACTTGATGCTGAAACACTGCGCTATTGTCCAGTTATGTTTCAAGAACAAATCCCTAAACAGCAAGAACTACGAGCAGTATATGTGAATGGCAATCTGTTTGTCGGGGCGCTAGATGCGTCTGAATATGCAGCATCTACCCAGGATTGGCGACGCGAGACAAAAAAGATTCTTACCTGGCAACCACATCAATTACCCGATCGACTAATCCGTTGTTTGGATGCCTTTATGGCTAAGTTTGGGCTGATTTTTGGAGCATTTGATTTAATTAAAACGCCATCAGGAGAATATGTTTTTTTAGAAATTAATCCTACAGGAGAGTGGGGAATGCTGGAGAGAGATTTGGACTATCCAATTGCTTTTGCGATCGCATCTGCATTACTTTCAACAAGTCCGAAGTAAAATGCTCATACTTAAAAATTCCCAACCAACTGATAACCCAATACGCTTGGGTTAAGGCTGAATGGCACTAAGTTAAAATATAGCCCCTGCCCTGACTGGTTAAGAGCCTCCAGGCTGGGAATCCATCTTGGGAGGCTCCGCCTCCAGTGACTTGACCAGAGGCAGCAGCCCACAGCAATACATTCCCAGTCTGAAGACTGGGAACGAGGCGAATTTATTTATCGGGATTATTAATTTTGAATTTTGAATTTTGAATTTTGAATTCGGAGCGAAGCGACGTGACTATTTTAATCATTACTCACAGCCAAGATAACGAAAGTATTCCTTTAGTTATTCAGGCAATTGAAGCCCAAGGAAAGAAAGCATTTCGTTTTGACACAGACCGATTTCCCACAGAAATGCAGTTAGATATTTACTATGGTAGTAGTCAGCGAGTGATTTTGAGTGTCGATGACCAGACATTAGATTTAAATGAAGTGTCAGCTGTTTGGTATCGGCGCATTGCAATTGGGTCAAAAATTCCCAACTCGATGGACAGGCAACTTAGAGAAGCCTCACTGAAAGAATCTCGCGTCAGCATTGAGGGAATGATTGCTAGTATCAGGGGGTTTCATCTTGACCCTCTGCCAAATATTCGCCGAGCCGAAAATAAGCAACTGCAATTACAAATAGCAAGAGATATCGGTCTTGATACGCCTCGCACTCTGACTACAAATAATCCAGTAGCAGTAAAGCAATTTGCCCAAGAGTGTCAGCAGGGAATGATTACCAAAATGCTCTCTTCCTTCGCTATTTATGATGAACAAGGGCGAGAAAAAGTTGTGTTTACAAATCCAATTTCCTCAGAGGATCTAGATAACCTTGATGGTTTACGTTTCTGCCCAATGACATTTCAAGAAAAGATTCCCAAAGCATTGGAATTGCGGACAATTATTGTCGGTAAACGCGTGCTAACGGCTGCGGTTGATTCTCAAGCTTTGGATAAGGCACGTTACGACTGGCGCAAACAGGGAATCGCCTTACTCGACGCTTGGGAGTCATACACTTTGCCCAAAGATGTCGAAGAGAAATTGCTCAAACTCATGGCAGAATTTGGTTTAAACTATGGAGCGCTTGATATTATTTTGACTCCTGATGGTCGTCATGTATTCCTGGAAGTTAACCCAGTTGGCGAGTTCTTCTGGCTGGAACGCTGTCCTGGTTTACCGATTTCCCAGGCGATCGCTGAGGTTTTAAATAATTCAGCTAGTTGATTACAAATTCTCTTTATAGGATGTCTGAAAAGTTCTTTTATATACATCTAATCCTTGGAGATCCCCCTAAATCCCCCTTAAAAAGGGGGACTTTAAGACTCTTATTCCCCCTTTTTTAAGGCTACGGTGTACACACAAGTGTTGGTGCAGTGTATCTATCCCGCCTCGGAATAAATTCCGAGTCTCATAACCAAAGTCCTCTAAAAGAGGACTAAACAAGAAATTTAGTTTAGTCCTCTTTTAGAGGACTTTAGCTTATCAGCCCGGAACTTTAGTTCAGGGCGGGATATTTGCTCAGTGTGAGACTTTCACTTGAACAGAAATATTGGGTGGGTAGGATTTTTAGAGATGTGTGTACACCGTAGCTTTTTTAAGGGGGGTTAGAGGGGATCGATAAATATTTGATACTTCTCAGACATCCTCTTTAGCTGGCGTTGCGATACCGCGTTTAACTAGACTTGCTTCAAGTTCCTGAATAAATTTTAAGTCTTCCTCCAATAGAGGCTGGCTTTGGCTAGAAGAAAGATTTTTTTCCAGAAAAGCAAATGCTTGCCGAAATTGACGCGGATTTGCTTTAATTAGCGATTCAAAGTGACAGGAAATAATCTGCTGAAAATCCCAACTTGCAACTGTATCAACCCATTTGATGACTTGTTTTGGTGCTTGAGGAAAAATGAGGATTTGCAAAATCGGTGCGACAAATGGTCGTCCCTGACCTCGTAGAGCCTCGAATGCCTGCTTCCAGTTTTCTTGCCAGCGAAAAGGAAATAAACCAAAGTACGTTTTTAGCGATCGCTCTGGTGCTTTGAGAGCATCACGAAACATCTGTCCGATTGAAGCAACTTCCAAAGCACTTGGACGGAAGTAAAGCGCAAACAGTGAAATGCGTTGCCATCCCTTGCGGCGGTTGTCTTCATTGTCCTCGATTGTCTCTGAGGCATTGTCCCTGGCATGAAACAGTAAGGGATAAGGATCTAATTGGAGGATTTCTGGTGGGTCAACTGGCACAGAAAGTATAGAATCAGTTACAAGCAGAGTGCGCGATCGCTTGTGAAACAATGCAACTTCTGCAAAAGATCCTCGTCCCAAGTCGATGTCTAATATTGCATAGTCAAACTCCAGAGCGAAGGGAGCAAGGCTTGAGTCCTCTGGGAGTTCTTGAGTTCGTTTTTGGGGAAAACCTAGCCAACTAAGCGGCAGATTGAACGGGAAACTCCACTGGTGTGAGGCAACAAACACTTGTGCTTGAGGAAAGCGACGAGCAAAGGGGCCAACGAAGACTTTATGCTCCAGACCAGAACTGGTTGGCAGTAAGATATACTTAACTTCACCGTGCTTTGCTACCAACTCATTAACCAAGCGGACACACTCAGTTGTGGGAGCAACGGGTGCATAAACCAGAAGTCCTCCGCCAAAAAGCTTGACGACAGTCATACGAATCGGCACGATGGTGTAGAGAATGCCGTGAAGCTGATCGAATGTCCAGATAGTATCCTTAACTATTTCCTGACGAATTGTCCGCCGCCTGCCGTAGGGGTAGAGTGGGACAGCAGCCCAGAATAGCCATGACCAATCCTTGGGGTTGTTCAAAGGAGACATCCCTCGATCTTGTAGTTCAACTCTCGACTGAGATCCAAGTGAATTCATCGTCGTTTCATTGTCCTGGCGTGGGCCAGTTATGAGAGTGCTGTAGTGGCTATAAGCATTGATATAGCACGCTTGTTAGGCGAAGGCAACTGGCTAGAATCCCCACACAACACTTGTCGGTAATTAATTCTTTTTACCGAAAGTCTCTCAGAGAATGGGGACGCTCTGCAATGACTTTTGAGCAGGCGATCGCCTACATTACTTCGTAGGGGTAGTGTTACGGAAGCTGTAACAAACCGCTTATTTATGGCAAGCTTGAGGCACTGAAAAGGGTGAATCAACTAAGATATTTAGCTTATCTCAACTAAGATATTTAGCTTATCTTAACTAAGATATTTAGCTTATCTTAACTAAGATATTTAGCTTATCTTAACTAAGAT
>NZ_JAVRCL010000062.1:10426-50177 GCF_034530775.1 Nostoc sp. DedSLP04
AACTAAGATATTTAGCTTATCTTAACTAAGATATTTAGCTTATCTTAACTAAGATATTTAGCTTATCTCAACTAAGATATTTAGCTTATCTAGCTTTCAGGCATTTTTTTTATGTTTTGGTGATGAGAGTAATCACTCATGAAGTAATCGTAAAATGAGTAGTTCACTACTTTCAAAAAATATTTTTTCTTGACGTAGCTACTCATAATATCTGCTAAATTACTGTTATGTCTTCAACTAAATTATCAACCCCTGCTTTGTTTAAAGCAGGGGTTGAAGGGTTTGCTAGTGCTTGCATTAGCTGAGTGCCATCAGCTAATACTGCATAGCGTTACTTTTTAAGGTTTAGATGACAGGCAAATTCACACATTCCCGAAAAGAGGACGGTGAGACCAAATATGAAAAAACAAATTAAGGACGCCTTAGATAGAGGCGTTATTATGCCTGCACTCACTACTATTTTAGTATGTGGTGCGCTAGGTTTGGCAATTGCCGATGCAGGAAGCCGTCCGGCTTACTATAGCCTAGTTCAAACAGTGATTATTACTTACTTTCGGATACCAGGAAAATCTGACAATGGAGGTAAGTAGGTAGTCGTAAAAACCTGAGAATAGGCGGGCATCCTGCCTGCCTACTCACTTTTAACTTGTTGAGAGTGCGATCGCGCTCCGGCTGGTTGCAGCGCTGCACGTTGCGGTAACTTCCGACTTCAACTTACAACTTCATCAGCTAGTTGGTGGAAGTTGGAAGTTAAGAGTTGGAAGTTAGGAGTTGCGATGGCTACGCCCGCCGCAGGCATCGCACTCCGACTGCATCAGAATGTGCATTGATGACCGTTGCAGTTTTCGTTGCACCTAAACTGCGATCGCCAATGAGCCGACGGTGAGTAACTTGTTAAGATGATGTTGACTCAAAATCAGTCACAGCAAACCATCACTTAGAAGCATGAAGCATCTGTCAGACTACAACTTCTTCAATCCAGAAGTGCTTGTGTGCCCTTATGAATTCTACAAGCTGGCACAGGAGCAAGCACCAATTATGGAGCTACCAAGTCCCACAACGGAAGCAAAACTCTTTCTTGTTACTCGCTATGACTTAGCGATCGAAATTCTTAAGGATACAAGAGTATTCTCTAGCAATTTCTCGGCTTTACTAGCTGGCAAAGAACAACACGATCGGGAGTTGCAGAAAATTGCTGCTCAAGGCTGGCCTCAGATGAACACCCTACTCACAGCAGATCCACCAGAACACGAGCGATTTCGCTCGCTGGTGAATAAGGCGTTTACCTCGTCGCGTATCAACAAAATGCGTGACTTGATTGAGCAGATTGTTGATGAACTGATTGACAGCTTTATCGATCGCGGCAAGTGTGAATTCGTCAGTGAGTTTGCCGTACCCTTACCGCTCAAAGTTATTGCTCAACAGTTAGGTGTGCCGCAAACAGATTTGCCGAAGTTCAAGCAATGGTCTGATTCTTTTATTGCGCGTTTAGGCCAGATACTTTCTAGAGAGCAAGAGATTGAGTGTGCTAAAGATGTTGTCGCTTTCCAGCATTATTTTCGTGATGTCATAGAGTCACGCCAAAAACAGCCTCAAGATGATTTGATTACTGACTTGGTACAAGCAAAAGTGGATGGAGAGCGATCGCTCGACACTGCTGAACTACTGAGTATAATTCAGCAAATATTAGTGGCAGGCAATGAGACTGTCACCAGTGCGATCGCAGGTGGGATGTTGTTGCTGACAAACAACAAAGAGCAGATGAAGTTGGTACAAACAGATATTTCTCTGTTAGAGAACTTTGTTGAAGAAGTTTTACGAATGCAAAGTCCGACAGCAGGAATGTGGCGAGTTGTGACGGAAGATACAAAGCTCCAAGATGTCGATCTCAAAGCTAGGTCTTTAGTGATGCTCCGCTTCGATGCTGCTAACCGCGACTCGCTAAAATTTATTGAAGGTGAGCGTTTCGATGTGCGCCGCCATAATGCCAGCAACCACCTATCTTTTGGTCATGGCATTCATTTTTGCTTGGGCGCCATGCTTGCTCGTAAGGAAATGCAGATTGCATATCAGCGTTTGCTGCTACGCCTGAAGGACATTCGCTTGGCACAAGAAGGATACCAATATTTACCAAATGTACTCATGCGGACACTAAAGCACCTCTATATTGAGTTCGACAAGGCATCAGGAACCACCAGTTCAGTAATAAATACTACTAGAATTTCGATAGGAGGTAAAAACAATGCTACGAACCATTGAAGGAATTTATAAAAATGGCAAAATCGAACTAGCTGAAAAACCACAAGGTATTACTGAAAGCAAAGTCTTTGTTACTTTCTTAGAAACAAAACCCATCACTTGACCAGAAACTATTATGCAACATCAAGGTGTAGTAAAAAGTATTATTTTTGAGTCCTATCGAGACGAACTGCTACCACCTAACGAAATCGAGTTTTAATGATGGGTTATTTACTCGCATAATTACGGCGCTTATGTTGCCTACCCCACAAGAGTTATATAAATTTTAGATATGCAAACTAGATGTGGTTTAGCTTTTTGTTGTAACATCTAATGTTCGAGAATTTCAAAGAGTAAACGGTTTGCAAATAGAAAATTGGCGTTCTTCTTAAATTACATATCAATGTATTGGAAATGGGGCTTTAGGCTATTAATCGGATTTTTGGGGCTGTGGCTACTGTTGGATCTGGGTTGCCGTTTGGGAGCAGAGATTTTTTGGTTTCGGGAAGTCGGCTATCTGCAAGTATTTTTGTTGAGGCTGCTGACTCGTGGTATTTTGTGGGTAGTCGTGGCTGGGATAACTGCTGCCTATCTACTGCTAAACCTGGCTTTAGCACAACGGCTAAAATATTCCCAGTCTTTAAAGATTGAGCAAGCAGAACTCAACAGTGAATTAACAAATTTTTTCAGTCCTAATTATCTAAGACGCAACGAAACCCGGATACTTACGCCACAACGCCCTCAAGCATTAAAATTGCGCTGGTTATTACCCTTAACTCTGATATTGAGCTTGTTAATTGGGTTAATGTTGGCTCACTATGGTCAAATTGCTCTTTTTTACTGGCATTCTTCAGTTAATCAGGCTATTCTACCCGTTCCCGCTCTATTTCGACCGGAGACAATCTGGCAACTTTTGAAGCAGATTTTCTCTCAAGTCTGGTATCTCGGTTTAATTGGGGGAGTAGCGATCGCCATCTTAATCTATCCGCAATTTTTACTGACTGCGATCGCAATTCTCTCCAGTCCCATTTTTGCCTTCATCATCTTTCGACACTGGCCAAAGGTGTTGGAATATTTGCACCCTACACTTTTCAACAGCACTGAGCCTTTATTTGGTCGAGATATCAGCTTTTACGTATTTTCCTTACCTTTTTGGGAACTGCTAGAACTCTGGCTGATGGGTTTATGTTTGTATGGCTTCGTCGCCGTTACTCTCACTTATCTTTTGTCGGCAGATAGTTTGAGTCAGGGGATTTTCCCTGGTTTTTCACCCCAGCAACAGCGTCATTTATTCGGTATGGGTGGCTTGTTGATGCTGGTAGTGGCTTTTAGTTATTGGCAAAGTCGCTATGAACTGGTGTATTCTAGCCGGGGAGTGAGTTATGGTGCTAGCTATACGGATGTGACAGTCCAGTTGCCAGCTTACACGGTTTTGGGGATTGTGGCAGTAGCGATCGCAACTTACCTCCTTTGGCGAACGTTTTTCTGGAAATCCAAATCTCGGTATCGTCGCTTTTTCTTTTATGGGTTAGGGGTTTATTTAGTATTAGTTGTAGCTGCTGATGTTGTTTTACCCACTGTGGTGCAATATTTAATTGTTCAACCTAATGAGTTGCAACGAGAGCAACCTTACATTCAGCGGACTATTGCCTTAACTCGTCAAGCATTCGATTTAGAGGCGATTGATTCTAGAAGCTTCAACCCGCAAGGAACACTGACTGAAGTTGATATTCAAAAGAATGCCTCGACAATTCGGAATATTCGCCTCTGGGATGAGCGACCACTTTTAGAAACCAACCGTCAACTGCAACAAATTCGGCCGTATTATCGTTTCCCCGATGCCGATATCGATCGATATACTCTCAAAACAGATCAACCTTCACCTCAGCCGCCAAAACCTAAGCAGGAAGCAGTTGACTCAACAGAACGGCGGCAAGTATTAATTGCCGCGCGAGAATTAGACTACAGTGCCGTACCACAGGAAGCTCAAACATGGGTTAATCGCCATTTAATTTATACCCACGGTTTCGGGTTTACTGTTAGTCCAGTTAATACAGTTGGGCCGGGTGGTCTACCAGAATATTTTGTTAAAGATATTAGCGGTAATAGTAGCGCTCTCACAACTTCTAATCAAGCCGTTCGTGAAAGTATTCCCATTGGGCAACCCCGGATTTATTACGGTGAGATTACCAATACTTATGTAATGACTGGCACAAGAGTTAGAGAGCTAGACTACCCTAGCGGTAGTGATAATGTTTACAACTCTTATGAGGGTCTAGGTGGCGTTGAAATCGGTTCAGTATGGCGACGGTGGCTATTTGCGATGTATTTGAAAGATTGGCAGATGGTGCTGACGCGGGATTTTTTGCCAGATACAAAAGTGCTACTGCGACGAAATGTCAAGCAAAGAATTCAAGCGATCGCACCCTTCCTCAAATTTGACAGCGATCCTTATTTAGTCGCTGCTGCTGCTAATCAAGATTTCCCCAGTAATCCCAGTTATCTTTATTGGATTGTTGATGCTTACACAACCAGCGATCGCTATCCCTATTCAGACACGGGTAGCGATGGTATCAATTACATTCGCAATTCTATCAAAGTAGCGATCGATGCTTATCACGGCACTGTAAAGTTTTACATTGCCGATCGAAGCGATCCAATCATTGCCACTTGGTCAGCGATATTTCCCAATATGTTCAAACCGCTCGGTACAATGCCAGTCAATCTCCGCAGTCATACCCGATATCCAGAGGACTTTTTCAAAATTCAATCTGAGCGGTTGATGACTTACCACATGACCGACCCCCAAGTATTTTACAACCGGGAAGACCAGTGGCAGATTCCGAATGAAATCTATGGTAGCGAACCCCGTCCGGTAGAGCCGTATTATTTGATTACTAGTTTACCCACCGGAGACTTTGTTGGCGAAGCCTCTGGTAGAGAAGAATTTCTTCTGTTTTTACCTTATACTCCCAAACAGCGAACTAATTTAATCGCTTGGTTAGCGGCGCGATCGGATGGCAAAAACTACGGTAAGCTGCTGCTATACGTCTTTCCTAAAGAACGCCTGATTTACGGAACAGAGCAAATCGAGGCGCGGATTAACCAAGATCCAGTAATTTCTCAGCAAATTTCCTTATGGAATCGCCAGGGTTCGAGAGCGATTCAAGGCAATTTACTAGTAATTCCCCTTCAGCAATCGCTGCTGTATGTCGAGCCAATTTATCTAGAAGCTACACAGAATAGTCTGCCAACCTTGGTACGAGTAGTAGTTGCTTACGAAAACCGGATTGTCATGACGCAAACCTTAGAACAAGCATTGCAAGGAATTTTTAAACCAGAAGTGACACCAGCGCCGGCGATTATCCGTCCCTTTGAAGAAGCAGCCCCGCCAGGTTAAGTAGGGGCGCAAGACCTTGCGCCCCTACAAATCTATAAATAATTTGGGATAATTTATTTTTTAGAAAAGAATGCAACAAATAGACCATTTGTAGAGACGTTGTAGAGACGCGATTCATGAGCCAGCGCGTTGCGGGGGTTCCCACGGCAGTCGCTCATGGGGGGAACCCCCAAGACCGCGCTGCCTCCCCGTTGTAGCGACTGGCGTCGCGTCTTTACCCAAGGATGTGTTGCAATCATTAATTGAATTGGTATACATATCAGGCGATTTTTTGTATCCCTTGATTCGTGCGATCGCAACTAATGGTTATCACTGGCGATTGCTACATGATTTTTCATTGAGTACAAAAGTCTACTGAAAGTAGAAAAGTTCTTCGCAGTCTTTGCAATTGCCCTGTAAAGGTAGATTATTAATTAACTTTTAATATAAAAGGAGTTAAAAAAGCGCATTTTTTTAACTCTAAGTTCCCTATTTGATTTCAGTTTTTTCATTTGAAAACTTTCCTTTCAAAATTGCAGTGACTTTTTTACATACCCCCAAACTCCTTTTCAAAAGCTGCACATAAGATTCAAATTACCGTGTAATAACCTGATAATCAAGGGGTGATAGAAAACATCCTACTTTTCCTACTTTTCCCACCTTTCTTGCTTTTTATCTATACATAGGCAATTTCCAATCAGATGTGAAGATGAAAAGGAATATTAAAATTATCTTATGAAATATTTATTATGGGATATTTATAATACAGTGATAAGCTAGAAAATTTATTATGTCTTTTTTAAATCGGAAAAGTAAATTTTTCAGTAAGTTTAATCGCCGAGATTTAAAGACTAGCTTGATTATATCTAGCATATTTTTATTTTTAGGAACTGCTGGTGGTGTGGTGCAAGTTAAAACAGCACAGAAGTCAGGGTTCACACTACAACTTTTACATACTTCCGACCAAGAAGCAGGTGTCCCGGCGCTGAAGGATGCACCGAACTTTTCGGCGGTGTTGAATGCACTGAAAAATCAGGATGCTAATCGCGACGGTAAGTCTGATTATCCTAATACCTTAATTCTTTCATCTGGAGATGCTTATATTCCCAGTCCCTTTTTATTTGCCAGTGACACAGCTTTTGGTGGACAGGGGCGGGGAGATATTTTAATTTTAAATGCTCTTGGGTTTGGTGCGATCGCCTTTGGCAATCACGAATTTGATTTAGGTACGGGTGTTGTCGCTGACTTGCTGCGTGCTAAAGAAGATTACCCAGGTACAAAATTTCCCTATCTCAGCGCAAATCTAGACTTCAGCACTGATAAAGACCTGGCAAAATTAGTTACTGCTGATGGGCAAGAGGCAAATAAAATTCCGAATAAAATTGCCCGTAGCACCATTATTACTGTCAATGGTGAAAAAATTGCTGTAGTTGGGGCAACAACTCCCACACTGCGGACTATTTCTTCTCCCGGTGGTGTGACTGTCTTGCCTAAAAAATTTAATGACCGCGATGCCGCAGATATCGCTGCCTTAGCTGCTGAAATTCAAACTTCTGTTGATACATTGCTGACAAAAAATCCAGAGATTAATAAGGTCATTTTGTTGGCACACATGCAGCAAATTGCAATTGAACAAAAGCTAGCAAAATTACTTAAGGGAGTAGACATTATTGTTGCTGGTGGTTCCAATACCTTACTAGCCGACAAAACAGACCGTCTGCGAGTGGGTGATAAATCTGCTGGAACTTATCCAATCATCAAAAAAGCCGCAGATGGTAATCCGATAGCTGTAGTTAATACCGATGGAAACTATCGCTATGTTGGTCGTCTAGTAGTTAACTTTGATGCCAAGGGAGTAATTATTCCCCAAAGCATTGACCCCAAAATTAGCGGTGCTTATGCGACTGATTCCCAAGGTGTAGCAGCTGTAGGTGGGAAACCCGATGCTAAAATTGTTGCGATTACAGAAGTGCTCAAAAAAGTGATTATTGCCCAAGATGGTCAGATTTTTGGGAAAACCAACGTTTTTCTCAACGGCTGGCGGGGTGATGTCCGCACCCAAGAAACCAATTTAGGGAATTTGACAGCTGAAGCTAATTTAGCGATCGCAAAGAGATACGATCCTAAAACTGTCATTTCCATTAAAAATGGTGGCGGTATCCGTGACAATATTGGTATATATACCTTTCCCCCAGGTTCGACTCGCTCGCGGGATGTTATCAAACTGCCACCCCAAGCAAATCCTGTGGCAGGTAAGAAAGAAAAGGAAATTTCCCAACTTGATATCACCAATGCTTTACGGTTCAACAATGGCTTGACTTTAGTAACTTTGAATGCTAAAGAACTACTAGTAATAATTGAACACAGTGTAGCAGGCATCGCACCAGGTGCTACCCCTGGCAGTTTTCCCCAAATAGCGGGATTAGCCTTTAGCTTTGATCCAGATTTGCCAGCAGGTAAGCGTGTTAAATCCCTAGCTATCAAAGATGGAAAAGGCAAAATTATTGATGTAGTGGTGAAAAATGCAGAGTTAGTGGGTGACTCTAATCGCATCTTCCGCGTTGTCACCTTAAACTTCCTCGCAAATGGTGGTGATGGTTATCCTTTTCCTAAAAGAGAACGGGTTGATTTGATATCAAAAGACGCTAAACGTACAGGTTTAGCCACCTTTGCTGCTGATGGTTCTGAACAAGATGCATTAGCAGAATATCTGGCTGCTAACTTTAAACAGATTCCATTTGCTCAGGAGGATGTACCAGCTACCGAAGATACTCGCATTCAAAATCTGAAGCTGCGTAAAGATGTGGTATTTTGAATCAATGGTTAGAATTCCAGTAATTGATTTCACTAATTTTACTAAAGGCAACGCAATAACTCGGCAAGCTGTCATCAAACAAATTTATGAGGCTTGTCATGAAATTGGCTTCATGTACTTGCAAAATTCGGGAATATCAAAAGAGCTAATCGAGGAAGTATTCACTCACAGCAAATCTTTTTTCAATTTAGCTTTAGAAGTTAAGCAAAAACAAGCTTGGAGTGATGAATTTAGTAATATGGGTTACGTTGGGATTGAAAGAGAACGTCTTAACCCCAATCAACCAGGCGATTTAAAAGAGGCATTTAATATCAACAAACAAGCGCTAGGGATAGATGCTTCTCTTGTCACCTTCTACGCTGGTTGTACAGAACTTGCTAATACGATATTACAAGCTTATGCGTTGGCATTGGAATTGCCAGAAGATTTTTTTACTATCAGACATAATCAACAAAATCATACGTTGCGACTATTACACTATCCGCCATTGCAGACACCAGCGAAACCCGGACAGGTGCGTGCTGGCGAGCATTCCGATTATGGCAGTATTACCTTACTTTTTCAAGATGACATTGGCGGGTTAGAAGTACAGACAGTATCTAGAGAGTGGATTGTTGCGCCTGCAATTCCTGATACTGTAATAGTCAATACTGGCGATTTAATGCAACGGTGGACAAATCATCAATTTTGCTCAACTAAGCATCGAGTGATGATTCCCACTGATAAAAGAGTGAATCAGTCGCGGTATTCTATGGCTTTTTTCTGTCATCCTAATGATGATACAGAAATTGCTTGTTTGGAGAGTTGCCAGAAAGAACAATCGCCTATCTATCCGCCTATTCTGGCGGGAGAATATCTTTTACAACGTTTACAAGCAACTTATGGTAATTCGTAATTAAGAAAGTAGACTTCTTGCATAAGTTGAATAGACCCTCCTTTATTCCCCTTTCAAAGGCAGGTTTTTAAGCTTTCGATAAATAGTTGAGAATATTCTCAATTATTGAACGTAGTTTTAAGTTCTCATATCATGTCCGCCAAATTACCTATAATAAAAGAACCCCACCCCCAACCCCTCTACGGTGTACACACAAGTGTTGGTGCAGTGTATCTATCCCGCCTCGGAATAAATTCCGAGTCTCATAACCAAAGTCTTCTAAAAGAAGACTAAACAAGAAATTTAGTTTAGTCCTCTTTTAGAGGACTTTCGCTTATCAGCCCGGAACTTTAGTTCCGGGCGGGATATTTGCTCAGTGTGGGACTTTCATTTGAATAGAAATATTGGGTGAGTAGGATTTTTAGAGATGTGTGTACACCGCGCCTTCACGTTTGAGTATTTCGCGCACTCTGGATCGAATTTTGCCTTCACGTTTGAGTGTTTCGCGCACTCTGGATCGAATTCCGTCTTCCCTGGATCGAATTTTGCCTTCACGTTTGAGTGTTTCGCGCACTCTGGATCGAATTCCGTCTTCCCTGGATCGAATTTTGCCTTCACGTTTGAGTGTTTCGCGCACTCTGGATCGACTTCCGCTTTCACGTTATCAGAAGTCGCCGGAAATTACTTAAATTTTAGGTTTTTAAATAAAAACCAATAATTTTACGTATGACAACTTTTGAAACAATTGTCCATTATAGAGTTATGGTAAATTTGAAAAATAAGTAACAATTATGGCAAGACCAAAACGAAATTTACGTATTCTTAGCAAAGCTGAAACACGTCTAGCAAGCGTTAAATCTATCAATTCAAGTCTAGATGTCGGAGAAGGATTGTCAGTCAAAGATTATACTGGAAAAATCGAAAGCCTGCGACAATCTCTAGAAGCATACAATACTACCCTCTCTACTATTGATGTCTTGCTAACCCAGATCCTTGAAAATGAGCAAGATTTAGCAGATTATTCTGAGCAAATTTTGCGTGGTATTGCTTATAAATTTGGTAAGAATAGCTATGAATATCAGATGGCTGGAGGTATTCGTAAAAGCGATCGCAAGCGTAATGTGCGTAAAAACGTGGTTTCTGCTGTCGGCGAACCCGCACCTACTGCTTTGTAAAGGATTACCAAGAAATAAATTATCCACTCTTGTGGGGTGGACATCTTGTCCGCCCTATGAACTGGGCTCTCGTGTCGCCCACCCCACAATAAAAGTTGTATATTTTTTTATTTATCAGTCCCTAAATCGAATAGAAAAGAGACGTTGCATTGCAACGTCTCGACATTTAGGTTAGTGGATAAGAATCTGGCGGATTAAAATGCTCATCACCTTATCTGGATTCTCGGTGGGTACTAATGGACTCCAGTCTCCAACGCTGGCATAACCAATTACTTGTAAATAGTGGATGGTGCTGGTAACGGCTTTGGCAGAACCAATCAATGTATGTTTTATCGGTTCTCGCCGGGGTAATGGTTGTTGGGTTGGTTGATGGCTGGTGGATGTATCGAAATTTTCCCCAGACAAAAACTGTTTTAACTTGGACTGGGCAGATTCTGGTAATTGTGACATGATGATATTCATACTCCGATATTGGGGTTTATATAAAGGCGATCGCTGTCTTCTTTGCGGGATTTGGCGATCGTCTTTATCGATTTTGGGGTTTAGATAGGGGCGATAGCTGTCTTCTTTGCGGGATTTAGCGATCGCCTCGATCGTATTCTGATACTATTGTATAAATTTATACTTGTCAAGCAGTAGTTGAAAAATTTTTATTAGTAATTATCGAGTTTTAACGAAAATAAATTATGCATAATTTTAGTAATATTAGTTACTGAAATATCTATATAACTGAGTACAAATTATTGTTTTAGGGACTGACAAATAAAAAAACATACAATTTTTCTTGTGGGGTGGACATCTTGTCCGCCCCAAGCCTTGGGCTCTCGTGTCGCCCACCCCACAAGATTGGATAATTTATTTCTTGGTAATCTTCAAGAGATTGATGAATTACTATTACTGTCTTCTCTTTGAGACGCTCCGCGAACGTCATTATCAATTACGAATTACCTTAACCTATTTATAATTTGCAAAATATGAAAACCTACGACTGGATTGTGGTTGGTGGCGGAATTACGGGTGCTACACTCTCTTACGAACTAGCAAAGAAAGGTTTTGCTGTACTTTTGCTAGAACAAGATGTTACACCACAAAATGCAACTCGTTATAGTTATGGTGGGCTGGCTTATTGGTCTGGTAGTACACCACTAACTCGGCGATTGTGCGAAGAAGCGATCGCACATTACCATATCTTATCTCAAGAGTTAGACGCTGATATCCAATTTCGGGAATTAGATTTATTACTGACTATTTCAGCCGATAACGACCCAGAAACAACTGCTGCATCATATAATCATTTTGCCATTCCACCGCGTTTACTCAGTATTCAAGAAGCTTGTGAGTTGGAACCGCAGCTAAATCCAGAGGCGATATCTGGGGCTTTAACTGTCAAACACGGTCATATTCACCCAGAAAAAACAGCACAAGCTTACATCCAAGCCTTTAAGCGGGCTGGGGGTGAAATGCAGATTACCCAAGTATTGCAAGTATTGCAAAATGGCGTCCAAACCACGAATGCAACTTTCCACAGCGCTAATGTTGTCATCTGTGCGGGTGGACTGGGCCGCCAGCTGCTCAAGTCTGCTGGTGTTTCCATCAAGCTGTATTTTACCTACGAAGAAATTATTGAAACCCCACTTGTTGATGTCAAGTTACGCACCTTAGTTATGCCAGCGAATCAGCAACGGTTTCAACTAGAAGCTGAATCTACTCAAGTTGATGAATTGTGGGATGAACTTGGTAATGAGTTAGTACCGCCAATTTTAGATGTGGGTGCAATTCAGTTTCAAGATGGTAGTATCCGCATTGGTCAAATTAGTCGGGCGATCGCAGATCCTCATGCCGAGGTAAACTCAGACGTAAGCGAAAAATGGTTGCGAAAAGGTGCTGGTCAAATTTTACCAGCATTAGAGCATTTACCAGGGACTTGGTATCACTGCTTAGTGGCATTTAGTAGCAATCAACTTCCCTTAATTGGTGCTATCCCAGAATTGGAAGGCGTTCATGTTTTCTCTGGATTTAGTAATCCGCTAGTACTTATACCACCTTTGGCAAAGCGCTTTGCTAATTTTGCAACTGGCAAGGAAGATGAAATTATTACACAAATGCTAATCTAAAAGCCCCGCAGTGAAAAACACAAATATTACTGATGCTGACACATTAAGTGCTGCACTGATTTTAATTCAATCTCAAACTTGGTTAATTGACAATAGTGCAGCTTGTCTGTCTAAATAAATAACTAGAGTTCGCTTAATTTTCAGTAGAGGAACAGCAGCAATGTCTTCCATTGAGGACAACAAAATCATTGCTCAACGATGGATAGAACTTATTAGCGAGCATAAAATTGAAGAAATTTGCGAGATAACCGCCCCGAATTGGAAAATGCACGGTGGTTTACCAGGACTTCCCCTCGGCCCTGAAGGGGTACGCAAACTCTTTGGTTCATTTGGGCCTATCCAGCAGAAATGGACAATTGAAGACGTAATCGCTGAAGGTGACAAAGTTGTTGTGCGTGCGACTAATACCTGCATCCAAGAGAGTTTTCTTGGCATACCAAGTCGCGGCCGTCAACAGACATTTACTGCTACATTCATTCATTATATTGCCGACGGCAAGATCGTTGAAACCTGGCGAAACGCTGACGACCTTGGACGAATTCTTCAGCTTGGCGCACGGATTGAACCAGGAATATCTGAGTAATAGCAGTAGTTGATTAAAACTATTGTTGTGTTAACCAGCTATCTGTTCAGCACAGACCAGAATTTTGAAAACAGATAAGTAGGTAAACATAATTAAATATAAAATAAACTCCTAGTTTGTAGTGAGCGATAATATCATGTCCGCTTGATTGCTTATTAAACCCGAAGAACCCCACCCCGCCAAAGCTATGCTTTGTCTCCCCTCCCCGCAGGCGGGGAGGGGTTGGGGGTTGGGTTCTTTTATTATGGGTAATTTGGCGGACATGATATTATCGCTCAGAGCAAGGATTATCGGGACTAAAGTCCTTACTACAAACTTAAAATTTATTTATGCCTAGATAGTTAGCAGTTTTTAACTGTCTAGAATCAAAGACGTTTCTGGAAGAGAAAGCTTTTGTTTTTCCATAACGTGTTGCATAGATATGAGAATCTTTATAAAGTTAATAAAGCTTAATCTTAAAAAGTTTGTTTTTTATTACAAAAACAAAGATTTTTGTATAATTCGTCACTTTTTACTAGTAAACTATCGCACTATTATCACACTTTAAAGTTTGATATTGTCAGCTTTCTATTAAGTTGGCTGATTCATCTACAGGAAAATTCATACAAAGATGAGAAGACAATTTAACCGACGCAAGTTTATAATCTACGGTTCTTTAACTTTTGGTAGCAGCTTTTTTTTGAAAGCTTGCGCGAATAATTCTCCATCTGCGACAGAAAGTCCAGCCGCACCTCCTGCTGCTTCACCAGCGGCGGCTACTGCTGGTGACACGATCAAAGTAGGTATTTTGCACTCTTTGAGTGGTACGATGTCTATTAGTGAAAAAAGCGTTGTTGATGCTGAAAAATTAGCAATCAAAGAAATTAACGCAGCTGGTGGTGTCTTAGGTAAACAAATTGAAGCAATTACCGAAGATGGCGCTTCTAACTGGGATACTTTTAGAGAAAAAGCAACTAAGCTAATCGATCAAGATAAAGTCGCTGTAGTTTTTGGTTGTTGGACTTCTGCTAGCCGCAAGAACGTTAAGCCAGTATTCGAGAGCAAAAACCACATGCTCTGGTATCCCGTGCAATACGAAGGTCAAGAGTGTTCTAAAAATATTTTCTACACTGGCGCTGCACCCAATCAACAAATCGAACCATCTGTTGATTGGCTGTTAAAAAATAAGGGCAAAGAATTCTTCTTAGTTGGCTCTGACTACGTTTTTCCTCGGACAGCTAATACCATCATTAAAGCTCAACTAGAAGCTTTAGGCGGAAAAACAGTTGGTGAAGATTATTTACCTCTTGGTAACACAGAAGTTACACCAATTATCACTAAAATCAAGCAAAATTTGCCCAATGGGGGCGTGATTTACAACACCTTAAATGGTGATAGCAATGTTGCTTTCTTCAAACAATTAAAAGGGGCTGGATTGACACCAGATAAATATCCCTCCATGTCTGTAAGTATTGCCGAAGAAGAAGTGAAAGCAATTGGTGTAGAGTATCTCAAAGGTCATTATGCAGCTTGGAACTATTTTCAAACAATAAACACACCTGCTAATAAGAAGTTTGTAGCAGCTTTCAAAAAAGAGTACGGTGAAAATCGGGTGACAAATGACCCAATGGAAGCTGCGTATATTGCAGTTTATTTGTGGAAACAAGCAGTCCAAAAAGCTGGTACTACAGACATAGCTAAGGTAAGCGCTGCGGCTTATGGTCAAACTCTAGATGCGCCTGAAGGTAAAGTGACAATGGATGCCAATCATCACATATCCAAAATTGTGCGGATTGGTGAAGTTAGACAAGATGGTTTATTTGATATTGTCTATGCTACTCCGACAGCAGTTGAGCCGGTTCCTTGGAATCAATTTGTGAAAGAAACTAAGGGATTTGCTTGTGATTGGAGTGACCCTGCTAAGGGTGGTAAGTTCAAGAAAGTTTAAGTCATTAGTCATTAGTCATTAGTCATTAGTCATTGGTGAATAACAAAGGACGAATGACAAATGACCAATGACAAATAAGGAGAAATAAGTGTTAGCAGGATTTTTAGAAGCTGTATTTAATGGTATTAGTATTGGCGCTGTATTATTAATCGCAGCGTTGGGGCTGGCGATTATATTTGGCTTGATGGGCGTGATTAATATGGCGCATGGTGAATTGATGATGTTCGGTGCTTATACAACATTTGTTGTGCAAAATGTATGTAAGCAATTGGGTGGGGTGTGGTTTGAAGTCTATATATTTTTGGCTTTGATTATTGCATTTATATTCACGGCAGGTGTGGGATTAATTTTAGAAAAAGGTGTGATTCGTTATCTCTATGGACGCCCATTAGAAACTTTACTAGCAACTTGGGGAGTAAGTTTAATTTTTCAACAGTTTGTCCGCAGTGTGAATTGGGTATTGATAATTGGTATCGGCTTATTTTCTCTGCTGTTTTTTGGAGGTTTATGGATTTTAAATTCTCGTACTGATTTGGGAAGGGTTCGTAACTGGATTGTGGCAGTGATATTTTTATTATCGCTAGGGGTGACAATCACAACGGGCAATTTATTGAGTCAAACTTATCAGTTAGCAGTAACTCAACCTTGGTTTGGCGCTCAAAATGTGGATGTAACAGCACCGACTTGGTTACAAGCAGGGATATCTTTAGGTGGTGTGCAATTGCCCTTTGCCAGGTTATTTATTATTGCTTTAACAATAATCTGTGTGGCAGGAATTTACTTATTTTTACAACGTTCTAGCTGGGGTTTAAGAATTCGGGCGGTGACGCAAAACCGGAGTATGAGTGCTTGTTTGGGTATCCCAACTCAAAAGGTGGACGCGATTACTTTTGCACTGGGTTCTGGTTTAGCTGGTGTGGCGGGATGTGCGATTAGTTTACTCGGTTCTGTGGGGCCAAATACGGGACAAAACTATATTATTGATACTTTTATGGTGGTTGTCGTTGGAGGTGTGGGCAATTTAGCCGGGACGATTGTGGCGGCGTTGGGTATTGGTACGGCTAATTTTTTAATTGGTTCTGGGACTTTGGCTTTGTTGTTGACTCCTGTTAAACCTTTGACTGATTTTTTTACTTTTTTTGCAACGACAAGTATGGCGAAGGTGATGGTATTTGCGCTGATTATTGTGTTTTTACAGTGGAAGCCTGGGGGAATTTTTCCGCAGAAGGGACGTACTGTTGATGTTTAAACCGCAGAGACGCAGAGGACGCAGAGAATGAGGAAGAGGGGAGGAAGGTTATTAATTGAGGCGGGGGTGACGATCGCGATCGCACTCTTCCTCATCATCATTATGCCACTGCTGCTGTCGGAGTTTCGCCTAAATTTGTTGGGGCGATTTCTGTCGCTGGCGATCGCAGCTTTAGGTATCGATTTGATTTGGGGTTATACTGGTTTACTAAGTTTGGGACATGGTATTTTCTTTGGTTTGGGTGGATATGCGATCGCAATGTACCTGAAGCTGCAAGTCCCTACTGGAGAATTGCCTGATTTCATGGGGCTTTATGGGGTTACAGAACTTCCCGCCTTTTGGCAGCCTTTTTATTCGTTTCCTTTGACAATAGCTTTGGTGGTATTAATTCCGGGGTTATTGGCGGGATTGTTGGGATATTTGGTTTTCCGAAATCGCCTCAAGGGAGTTTATTTTTCCATCTTGACTCAAGCCGGAACTATTGTATTTTTCAACTTCTTTAACGGTCAACAACAATTTTTCAACGGCACGAACGGACTGATAGATTTTACAACTTTGTTTGGCGCAACGGTGAGCGATGCCAAGACGCAGTTTATTTTCTACACGCTGACGGTAGTGTTTCTCGCAGCCACCTACGGAATTTGTCGTTGGTTGACAACTGGACGCTTTGGGAGGTTGTTGATAGCGATTCGTGATGATGAAAGTCGGGTAAGATTTTCTGGCTACGACCCTACAGATTTTAAGGTGCTGGTGTTTGCAGTTTCCGGTGCGATCGCAGGTATAGCAGGAGCATTTTACACCATTCAAAGTGGTTCTGTATCACCCAGAGCAATGGATATTGCCTTTTCGATTGAAATGGTGATTTGGGTAGCAGTAGGCGGACGCGCTACTTTAATTGGCGCGATTGTCGGAACTTTGTTAGTAAATTATGCCCGCACTTTTTTAAGCGAACAATTTGCCGAAATCTGGCTATTTTTCCAAGGCGCACTATTTTTGATAGTCGTTACAGTCCTTCCTGACGGCATTGTGGGATGGTTGCGCAGTCATAATATTTCTCTTTTCCACCGTCGTCAAGAAATTGCTACATATCCCACTTTAGAAGAAGACCCCGAAGTGCAACATGAACGCGAAAATATTGGAAACTGAAAATGTAACTGTTAGCTTTGACGGTTTTAAGGCTTTAAACCAGCTTAACTTTAGTATGGATGTGGGTGAATTACGAGTCGTAATTGGCCCAAATGGTGCGGGAAAGACAACGTTTCTAGATGTGATTACGGGGAAAGTTCAGCCAACCGTAGGGCGAGTTTTATTCAAAGGTAAAAACCTGCGTTCTTTACCTGAATATAAAATTGCCCGATTGGGAATTGGGCGCAAGTTTCAAACACCTCGAATTTACCTGAATTTAACACCACGCGAAAATCTAGAAATTACCAGTCACAAGAAGAAAAATGTATTTTCTACTTTGTTTGAACCTTCTCATGCTGTGGAAAAGAATAATATTAAAGGATTATTAGAAACCATTGGTTTAACTCCGAAAGGCGATATCAGAGCAGCTTTACTTTCTCACGGAGAAAAGCAACGTTTAGAAATTGGGATGTTAGTAGCACAGTCACCTGATTTATTACTTGTTGATGAACCCGTTGCTGGTTTAACAGATGAAGAAACCCACAACATTGGCGAACTACTTTTAGCACTAGCGCAGAGTCATTCAATTTTAGTAATTGAACATGATATGGAATTTGTGCGTCAAATTGCGAAGAAAGTGACAGTATTACATGAAGGTTCGGTGCTGTGCGAAGGTAATTTTGAAGAAGTGCAAAATGACTCTCGTGTGATTGAGGTGTATTTGGGAAAACAGGAAGACTAAATTTTTAGCTCTACAAGGCTTAGATATACTATAGTCACAAGCTTAGTGACCGAGTATTTGTGGAAAAAGCTATAATTGCCCTAGCTTTAATTGAAATCGTTTATTCTTATGAGCCAACTGCTAACACTGGAATTAAGTGATGATGTCTATGCAGCTTTGCAGCAGCAAGCTGATGCCATCGGGCTTTCGGTAGCAGAATTGATTGTGACATCTCTTGATGGGCAGCATGGTCTTCTGACTGGTGCAAAGCTACAACCAGAAGTTCAGCCAGAAGAAGCACGTCAACGGTTACTTAGTTATGCAGGTGCAATTAGCTTGGGTTATGCCACAGGTATAGATAACGAAAGCATTGATGCTGACTTGGCAAAAGCTTACACCAATGATTTTTAAGCATTGGAATGTAGATAATGCTGCTTGATACGTCAGGATTGCTCTGCTTTCTCCATAAAGATGAGCCACAACATGAAAGGGCAGTTGAACTGATTGCTACTACAAGCAGAAGTCGGCTTACGCACAACTATGTTTTAGCAGAATTAGTGGCTCTAGCATTGGTTCGAGGTTTTTCCCGTTCAATTGTACTCTCATATAGCCTTGAACTAATCAACAATTCAAACGTTCAAATTGTATGGGTTGATGAGCGGCTACATCGAGAAGCAATAGATTTCTTGTTAGCAAGACAAGATAAAACCTATTCATTATGTGATGCTGTAAGCTTTGTGTTAATGCGTAGGCAAGGAATTATAGAGGCATTAACAACTGATAAACACTTTGAGCAAGAAGGTTTTACTCGTTTGTTGCGGTCAGCAGGCTAACACTGCGCTGCACCTCTGTATGAAATTTTCATCTCTATATCTTCCATAGAAATTTCTAATGTCTGGCGAACAAATAGAAAATTGTGGACATCCCAATTGTGATAAAAAGCTTGCTTCAGCATAAGTAGAAACACCTTTGATATTTTAGATTGTTCAATCCAAAATCTCAAATCCAAAATCCAAAATGATATTATCTCATTTTCTATGCAGTTTTCTCATTTTTATCTGATGCTTGCTCTGCAATATTTTTTAAGCGGCTCGCTCTCATTTTGCGGAGGCGATCGCTATTACGAACACCACCTGCCATTTCATATTCAACGCTGTCTTTACCGTACTTGATAGCAACCACCATTAACATTTTCTCAGAAAGCTGCTTCAAGTTTTTTTCCATATTTTCAACTTCTGTTAAAGTAGAGTCAACTATAGCCAGAGCGCTATTATGAACATCAATTTTATTACGTAACTGTTCGATTGAATCAATCAGTTTTTCTAAAGTATAATCTTCTTCAAATTTAATGCTTGGAATAATCGATTTCATTCCAGATGCTCTTAATTCAGCTTTTTCTAAAACGCGGGATGTACGTTTTTGACGAGACATAAATTTTCTCTTTTAAGATACTTCTAGAACTAGCTTGCCTTAATTAAACCCGATTCTGGTTCAGCATAAATCGCAAATTGCGATCGCAAAATTTTTAGCTTATAGCAGTAATATCCCGGTATATAATTACTCATATACGAGGGCAAGAGGTAGAAAACACGAGAGTAGTCGCTACAGACTTAGGAGTAGTCGCTACAGACTTGGGAGTAGTCGCTACAGACTTGGGAGTAGTCGCTACAGACTTGAGAGTAGTCGCTACAGACTTGGAAGTAGTCGCTACAGACTTGGGAGTAGTCGCTACAGACTTGGGAGTAGTCGCTACAGACTTGAGAGTAGTCGCTACAGACTTGGAAGTAGTCGCTACAGACTTGGGAGTAGTCGCTACAGACTTGGGAGTAGTCGCTACAGACTTGAGAGTAGTCGCTACAGACTTGAGAGTATTTGATTGCGTGAAAAAAACTCAGTACACTACACTTCTTGGCATTTGTCGGGAAAAGGGGAAGGAGAAAGGGGGAAAGGTTTGTTATTTTCCCTTTCCCCTTTAACCTTTACCCTTTTCCCCTCTCTTGCAAAAAGCACTTTTGCAAGAGGTCTACTTTTATTCCTTCTTCCCTGTTCCCTGTTCCCTATTACCTATTCCCTGCCTACGCAAATAATTTCAGGAATCAAAATGGATTCCTATACTTTCAGATTTAACGCCATAAAAAACCCCACTAACTTATAGAAAGTGGAGCAATCAAGTTACAAATTTAGGAGTTACTCATCGTTAAAATCGCTATTTATACTAGACTAGCGAAATTATTCTAAAACTTTTTTCAGTTCGTCTTTAATATTTTCTACGGTGTGACCAATTTGGGCTTCAGCTTGCTTTGCTTGTCCTTCAGTTTTATCTTGTGGATTACCTGTGACTTCACCCACAATCTCTTGAATTTTTCCTTCAATATTTTTTACAGTCGCTTCTATTCTCTTTTCGACACTCATGGTTTTTATCTCCAGCTTGTAGTTGATTCAGAGAACTCGCAAGATAACAGGATTTACGCAACTGGGATATTATTTTCAGTTCGTAGTGTACCCCTCCGGGGAAGCAAGCTACGCGCAGCGTCTCGTTGGCGTAGCCTCTCGCAGAGAAGAGAGGACTTTATTCCTCAATATAAGGGCTAGAGCCGCTTACTAGAAACTACAAATCCGATTTTTTTGTGACACTTGCGTAAGTCATAGATAAATTACTACTACTTGCAAAGTGGGACGAAAAGCCCGCCCATTTCACGGAACGGGTAAGACGCTCACCCTACAAGTAATAAAATATTGCTTATCTTATTACTTGTAAGTCCCTAAAGCTATTACATAATCTAACAGTTATGTATTGTTTTTTACTTCCATCAACCGAGAGAAGATTTTGGTAAATTATATTATCTTAAGATAGATGCCGATCGGTACTGTAGCAGATATTACAAAACATGAAAATCTGATAAATAAAATTTATATATATTAAACAAATAACTTTTTCGCCAATAAATGAACTATAAATTAAAACAAAATTTAAATAAAAGGAAAATAAAGGAGTGCCAACGAAAAGTCAAAAAAATATCTGGAAGAATGAGATTAATGACATCATTCGAGGTGCTTGTGGAGGTTTTTTGTTTGGCATACCCTTGCTGTACACAATGGAGGTTTGGTGGATTGGATCGCTGGCGAAAGCACAATTTATCATGACGGCGATCGCATTGATGTTTATTGTGGTTTACTTGCTCAATTATACAGAAGGCTTTCGGAAACGCAGATATACAGGCCTTGCTCATCAAGCCGCAATCGATACCATCGAAGCGATCGCGATCGGCATAGCTTGTTCTACCTTTGTGCTGTTACTATTGCGAGAATTGGCACCAGAAACCTCCCTAAAGGAATCTTTAGGTAAAATTATCTTTGAAAGTGTGCCCTTCGCTCTTGGTGTAGCATTAGCGAATCAGTTTTTGGGAGAGACTGAAAACACTAATGGAAAAGGACAAGGAAGCGATCGCGAAAATAACACAACCAAGAACAAAGGTGATGAGTTACACGCCACTTTTGTGGATGTGGGTGGAACCCTGATTGGTGCAACCATAATTGCATTTAACATCGCTCCCACAGATGAAATTCCTATGCTTGCAGCCGCAACTTCTCCACCTTGGGAATTGGCAATGATCGCCGCATCTTTGCTGATTTCTTATGGCATTGTATTTCAGGCAGGTTTTTCTAACCAGCAAAAACGTAAAGAGCAAAAGGGAATTTTTCAACGACCATCGAGCGAAACTATTATGTCCTACTTAGTATCATTGCTAGCAGGCGCTTTTATGCTGTGGTTCTTTCAAAAATTAACTTTTAGCGACCCTTGGACAATGTGGTTAGATCACACATTGATACTGGGTTTACCCGCAACCATTGGTGGTGCAGCCGGAAGGTTAGCAATATGACTAAAACAGAACAACCAAAGCGCTCAATAGCTGAGTGGATAACATTCAGCATCGCCTCATTCATCCTAGCAACGATTGTGATTCTAGTAGGCTACACTTGGCTGAACGAAAAAAATCAACCTCCCGTCCTTTCTGTCACTAAAAAACAAACAATTCGAGAAATTAATAGCCAGTTTTATGTTCCTTTTGAAGTTGTGAATAATGGAGGAGATACAGCTGAGTCAGTTCAGATTATAGCTGAGTTAATGATTGACGGCAAAGTTACAGAAACAGGAGAGCAACAAATCGACTTTTTATCTAGTGGGGAAAGCGAAGAAGGCGCATTTATATTCAGCCATAACCCGCGCCAAGGTCAGTTAAATCTACGTGTTGGTAGCTATAAATTACCATAAGGTACTGACATATAATTTTAAGAAATAGGTAATCGTATTTTTTTCTCTCACCAGAGATATAAAATCGGATTAACTATTTTTAAGTATATTTCATCAGAAATTTATAATTGCGATCGTTGTAATATGGGACTATTACGACGATCGAATACATTTGATCTACAAAACTATAAAGGTATATTTTATATCTATCGTTGCTGGTACTCCCCTAACGATAACTTTTTGCTAGGTAGTAGTGACGAGTATATTTTTACTCGTGGAGGCAATAATAATATCTCTACTAATCTGGAAATAACCTGATTGATGCTGGAGAAGACAATAACAAGTTGGTTAGTAATGGCGGTAATGAAACATTTAAGCTCAGTCGGTGCGATCGCAGCAGTTGCTTTCACTCTCTCGATCTGAGCAAATCATTGTCTGAACGTGAATATTTAATTGTTGCATTTGATGATATTATCTTAAAAAATTAAGGAGAAAACTTTGTGAGAGTTACAATAAATAAATTATTTAAGTTATCTGTAAAATATTTTTCAGCGATCGCAGCTATAATAACGGTTCTCCCATTACCAGTTAAAGCCGCTACATTTTTAGTAACTGACCGCGCTGGTTTAGGAGGCAATGATGAAGTTAATTGGGAAAGTTTAGGTAAAGTCTTTAATCCTTCTGCGCCTGATTTTTCGGCTTTTCTACCTAACTCTTTTTCAGCAACATCGCAACGTGGTTTAGGCTTGAATATAAATATAACTCCAACTAATAAGCCTCAAATTACTCCACCATTTGTTTTTCAAACTTTACCTCCACCTGGCATTCGGAGTAACTTCGCTCTAGGTGATTTTATTCTCTTCGGAGGTATAGACCCAACAGGTTTTATTCCTCTTCCTCCCGGTACTCCCGATCCTGGTACTCAGGGAAACGGCGGGCCTTTTTCGATTAGTTTTGCCCAGCCAGTTTTTGGCGCTGGAACTCAGATAGCTGTAGACACTAGTAAATTGAAAATTGAAAATTCGATCGCCGCTTTTGATAAAGCTAATAACCTATTAGGTACTTTCTCAGTTCCAAATATTTCGTCTTTAGCATTAGATAATTCGGCAGTATTCTTGGGGATTCGTAGTGATACTCCAAACATCTCACGGCTTGTTTTTAGCAGTTCTGCTCCACAATACGGCTTGGCTATTAATCAGGTAAGTATTCTTGCAACTCCCGAACCAACTTATACCTTAGCGATATTAGCTTTTGGTATTTCAGGTGGTGTTTTGAAACGACGTAAAAGTTCTTGACACTCGCACTGCATTGAAATAGTTTTCATTTAATAAGTTAGACATAAGTTAGAGATTTCGGACATACTCTAACTTATGTAAGTAACGTAAGTTTCAGATAATTATTGTCTTTAACCAAGTTCAACTCAATGTTATACAAAGAATTAGAAAACATCATAGACGCTAAGATACAAAAAGCCATACGGAAGCACGAAATTATTGTTGCTTTAATTAGTAGTATTATTGGCTTGATTTTTATTATGGGTTTGTTCCATGCTATTTTGCTCAATCACACTGAAATTCATACACTTTGCTTGTACTGATTACTGGTTGTATTCAATAGGTCTTTACGATCGAGCATTCCCTGCTGTGCAGAAAGCTAATTCAAGTTACACATCTTTTTTATAAAATGGCATTGCCCAGATGGAGAGTAAAAATAATCGCAGGGCTATATTCGTCTTATTTTTGACTGTATTTATAGACTTACTCGGCTTCGGAATTATTCTGCCGATACTGCCTTTGTATGCCGAACAATTTGGTGCAAAACCTAATGAAGCGACTTTACTTGTAGCTATTTATTCTTTAATGCAGTTCTTATTTGCACCATTATGGGGCAGATTTAGCGATCGCTACGGTCGCCGTCCGATTTTATTACTGACTTTATTCGGTTCGGTAATTGCATACGCAGGTTTAGGTTTTGCCAACTCCTTATGGATTTTGTTTATTGCTCGTAGTCTAGCCGGGATTATGTCAGGGAATATTGCCACTGCTCAGGCGTACATAGCAGATATTACTACGCCAACTAATCGAGCTCGTGGCATGGGTGTAATCGGCGCAGCTTTTGGTCTTGGCTTCATTCTCGGCCCAGCGATTGGAGGTCTTCTAATCGGGTCAGATCCGAACAACGCTAACTTTCATCTACCGTCATTGTTTGCAGCCGGATTATCTTTATTGGCATTTCTTTGTGCTTTAATATTACTTCCAGAATCTCTAAATTCTGAGACTAAAGCCAAAATCCAACTTCATCGCCACCGTCAGCAATCCCTAAACTTGTTACAGTTGTCACAGCGATCGCAGTTTTGTGTACTTGTTGGCATCTACTTTTTAGTCACCTTTGCTGTTGCAGCTATGGACTCTACATTAGCTTTATGGTCTAAGCAGCAATTAAATTGGGGGCCTCAACAAGCTAGTTATCTTTTTGCCTTCATGGGGATTGTCAGCACAATCATTCAAGGAGGACTAATCGGATTTCTCAAGAAACAATTAGGTGAAATCAAGTTACTTATCTTGGGGATATTAGGATTAGGTTTAGGATTACTGTTAATTGGATTCTCGCAAAGCTTAATTTTATTATTAGTCGCCGCCACACTTGTGGCATGGGGAATTAGTGTTAGTCAACCAATATTGAACAGCTTGATTTCCCAGATGACAGCCCCAGAATAACAAGGACAAATATTAGGAATTGCCAGTTCTTGCTCTGCATTGGCACGCATCGCTGGGCCAACATGGGCAGGAGTGAGTTTTATGAAATTTGGAAATTCTGCTCGTTTTTTGAGTGGATTTTTAGTAATGCTAGTAGCTTTAACTCTTAGTTTTCGAGTAACGAAAAGTGCATCTGAATCAAAAACAGAACGTATCGCCTGACAATCTTGATTTCAAAGTTTAATAATTTTTTGAAACAGCCTTGTATTAACGTGAGTTCGATGAACCTCTCCCTCCCAGCCTCCCTCTCCCACGGGGAAAGGGAGGAGCAACGAGAAATTAGGGTTTTGGCTCCCCTCTCCGTGTCGGAGAGGGGTTGGGGGAGAGGTCAAAAAAGGGCTTGTCGAACTCACGTTGTATTAAAAATTTTTAATCAAAAATCTAAAATCTAAAATCTAAAATTACTATGACTGGTCGCCGAGTATTATTTTTAGGCATCTTTGTAAGCATCCTCCTCACCTACGGAATTTGGATCGGTGGGAGCATTCCTGCAAGCATTATCAAACTTCCTGACCAAGGATTAAACTGGTACTATTGGAAGCTTCCCCAACCAACCTTTTGGAGTCGAGCAACGGCTTGGGGTATGTACATTGGGCATCAGTTTAGCATCTGGGCGTGTATCTTGTGGGCGCAGCGATCGCAGTTGAAATACAAATCAGCGTTGCATCCGATAAATTACCTGATGCTTGCTATTAATAGTGTATTCATCGGTTTACACTTTCTCCAAACATATATTTGGTACGATGCTCTAGCTCAAGATACTTCAATTTGGGCTTCTCAAGGTGCAGTTGTACTCTTATTAGTCTTCGTACTGATTTTAGAAACACCTCGACGCGGTTTATTTTTTGGCAATTCTGTTCCATTCCATCAACAGTTTTTGCAACTTATCAAACTATACCACGGCTATTTTTTCTCTTTCGCCGCTATCTATACCTTCTGGTATCACCCAATGGAAGCGACTTTGGGGCACTTGATTGGTTTTCTGTATATGTTCTTGCTTTTGCTCCAATCTTCCTTGATTTTTAACCGCACCCATGTAAACCGTTGGTGGACATTTACTTTGGAGGCTTCAGTGCTTTTACATAGTGTAATCGTGTCATTAATACTAGGACAAAGCAAGTGGCCCACATTTCTTTTTGGTTTTTTTGGCATTCTGGTACTTACTCAGCTTCATGGTTTACCTGTGGGTATCTGGGCTAAACGTACTATCTACGGAGCCTTTTTAGTGAGTGTCCTGGCCGTTTATACACTGACTGAACGCGGCTTGGGCAGAATTTACGAAGTAACCTACATTCCTCTGATTGAGTTTGGATTAGTTGGTGCAATTTACTTAATCTTCCTACTCATCTTATGGACAATTTCTCATTTACCTGTCAAGACATAATGTCATATAGCAATCTGATTTGATTTCTGAATTAATCGTAGGGACTAGGGATTGGGGACTGGGGACTGGGAAGAAGGAATAAAGCTGTACTGAGTTTTTTTCACGCAATCAAATATGAGTCCTATATATATCAAAATACCCATAAGTTTGTAGTAAGGACTTTAGTCTTTTATCCAAAGCACTATATGAACAAAATCAGGATTAAAGTCTTGACTACAAACATTTTTGAAGGAAGGTTGATTAGCCAAAAATACTATCAATAAACATTAAAAAATTAGCAATTTTACTCACCACTACTAAGGATTTTTTGCTGTTGATAACGCAGTTTAAACTGCTGTTGCTGTATTTTATGATCCACAATTGGGTCAGGGTAGCCAACAGCATGACGTTCTAAAGGTGGAATTTTCCCAGTAACTAAATATTCTGTATCTACAGACCGCAATTCTGATACCCATTGCCGAATATATTCCCCATCTGGATCGAATTTTTGTGTTTGACTGGCTGGGTTGAAAATTCGCACAGGTTTAGGGTCCATGCCGCTAGAAGCGCTCCATTGCCAACCGCCATTATTAGCAGATAAATCACCATCAATCAGGTGCTGCATAAAGTATTTTTCTCCCAATTGGGGATTAATTAGCAAGTCTTTAGTAAGGAAACTGGCAACAATCATTCGACAACGGTTGTGCATCCAGCCACTTTCATTCATCTGGCGCATTGCTGCATCCACAATGGGGTAGCCTGTTCTTCCCTCACACCAAGCTTGGAAATGTTCTTCGTTAGTTTGCCAAGGAAAGTTTTTAAAGGCGTCGCGGAAAGCACCATCAGCTAATTCCGGGAAGTTGTACATTGCGTGTTGATAAAACTCCCGCCAAGCTAATTCCTGTTGCCATGTGCGGATATTAACTGCTGTTTCCTCACTGCGGCTATTTTCTATTGCTTCTACCGTGGCTTGCCAAATGGTGCGAATACCAATTACACCAAATTTTAAAGCTGCACTCAATTGTGATGTTCCGTCCACTGCGGGGAAATTGCGCTGTTCTTGATATTCAGTAATCGCTTTATTAGTAAATTCTTCTAATCGTTCTTGTGCTGCCGCCTCTCCTGGTGAAATAATCAAGTCACCATCCCAAATAAATCCTAAATCTTTTGCTGAAGGTAGTGCGATCGCTCCTGCAAGTTTGGCAATTTCCTGTTCGGCTTCCGTTAATCCCTCAACATTTTGCAGTGTTTCTACTGGTTGAGCTTTCGGTTTGGCAATCCAATTTTTCCAGAAGGGTGTGTAAACTGTGTAAGGATTGTTACTACCCGTGCGTAACTCCTCTGGAGAGTTGAGGATTTGATCCCAGTTTTGGTTAAGAAACTCAATACCTTTTTCTTTGAGGGCATTTATAATGGTACGATCGCGTTCTTGTGAATAAGGCTCTACATCCCAATTCCAAAAAACAGCTTTGGCATTTATTGCTTCGGCTAAAGCTGGTATCGCTTGTACAGGATCGGCGTGGAGGATTAACAACTGGCTACCAACTTGAGCATATCGCTCTTGGAGTTTCTGCAAACAGCCAATCATATAAGTTACTCTCACAGGAGCAACATCATCCCGTTCCAGAAGATTTGGATCTAGGCAAAACACGCCCACTACCTTCGGACTTTGCCGTTTTGCCGCAGCCAGTCCCGTATTATCAGAAATGCGTAAATCGCGCCGATGCCAAAACAGAATTAAGTCAGACATTCCATGCTGGATATAGTTCACCCGTACTAGCTTAAATGCTAGTGGTACCAATAAGCATCATTCTGGCGATAAATTTATTCTTTTAATGGGTATTGGGAATTGGGTATTGGGCATTGGGGAGGCAGTGCGGTCTTGGGGTTTCCCCAAGTGGAGCAACTGCTGTCATCGGGCATTGGGCATTGGGCACTGGGCATTGGGCACTGGGCATTGGGCATTGGTTATTTTTGTTGTCCCTCTAAAATTCTGATCTAAGGAAGCCTTATCTTAGTTTTTGTATACATTCCCTATTGCCCATGCCCCATGCCCCATGCCCCATGCCCCATGCCCTATTCCCTATTCCCTATTCACCATGTCTCATTCCCCGGTTTCTCAATCGGGAATAGTGGCTTTTTATCTCAAAATTGAGTATACTCTTCTTAACAGTTAATTAGTCTTTTTGTCATGGCTAACCTACTACTTGACGACGGTACGATTGAGAGCGATTTAGACGAAATAGCTCGCGAACTTGCACCTCTTGGCGTTCAACTCAAACACTACGACCCAGGAACATCGCTACTCTTCCCTAATCTGCGAGACCAGGACGTTTTAACTGAGACCGAGAAACGTTATTGCGTAGAACTCCACAACAGCGTTTTTGAATTTCTTCAGCAAGAAAATGGCGCTCTCTGGTGTGACTTACTAAATGTGCATCCAGGTTCGTTCAATCTTCACCACCTGATCGCAACCTACGGTCGTTATCATACTCATCCTGCGCCTGAACCCCTGTATGTGTTGTCAGGAGAAATGATTTATGGCTTCGTGCAACCTGATGGCAGCCAGGTACAGCTTTTAGTTCAGGCACAAGACTATCTCTACATCCCGGCTGGAGTTGAGCATTGGTGCAGCCCAACTGCATCGTTGAATTTCAAAGGGATACGCTATTTTGCGATCGCAGAAGGTTGGGTTCCCAATTATACAGGGACTCAAATGAGTGATTCGATCCAAAAGCCGCGTTAAAGCTCATTTCTGCACGTCCTTTGGCCGAGGTCACGAAATCGCGTTGCTCCCCCCTAAGCCTTGTGAAATGCGCTGTCTTTGAGTATATCCTGTAGTCTTTAAAGCAACAGTCTCAATTCGACTGTAAAGGAACTGGGGCAAAAGACGAAGGAAATAGGCAGCTCCTAGGGTCAAAAGTGTACGGCGTGGTTCTTTAGAGAGAATATGCCAGTTGGTTGCTAATGCTTGATTCACCAACTTCACAGCCATTGCACCATCTTGCAGGCTGACTGCTCTGCGGGCTAAGTAACGCAACATATAGGCTCTAGCTAGTGTTTCCCATTGATTAACTATTTCTGGAGCATATAAGCGTGCCCTACTAACCATTAATTCCCAAGCATCTAACTGCTTGAGAACGTTTGCTGATAGTCCCCCTGAATTTACCCTATATAAAGTCAAAGCTTCAGGAATACCCTCTATTTCCAGATCGCTCTTAACAGACATCCGAAACCAACATTCAACATCTGTTGTGTCACCATTAGGATGGCGCGATCGCTCATCGAAATAAAAATTTTCAACTATACCGTAAAGATTGTCTTGGAATTCAATAGCTTCAAAAACTTCTCTTTTAATTACTGCTACCGAACCATTGCTAATTGGATTGCGGCAAAAGACAATTGCTGGAGTTATTCCTTCCATCTGAGGCATTTGATAAATACCTAAAGGGTTGCCATTATCATCAATAAAAGCAGAGCGGCTAAAGCTTACCCCGACATTAGGCGAATTATCTAAATGCTTAACGTGTTTTTCTAATTTTTCTGGCAACCATAAGTCATCAGCATCTAAAAGAGTTAAATATTCTCCCTGTGCATGGCGAATCCCAGTGTTTCTTGCCCCAGGTAGACCCCGATTTTTTTGACGAATAATTTTAATTCTAGGGTCTGTAAATTGCTGACAAATTTCTATACTTTTATCAGGAGTACCATCATCAATAATTAAAATCTCGAAGTTCTCATAAGTTTGTTCAAGAGCCGATTGCAGTGTAGCAGCTATATATTTTTCTGCTTTGTAAACCGGAATAATGATAGAAACTTTCTTCATTGTTGACTATTCCCATTGATTTAATTTAATTAATCTCTAATTAAATTTACTATGCATTATTAAGAAATCTAATTATGCTTTAGGCATAGGACTTCTTAATTATTTATAGAAAAGTTATTAATTATTTCTAGATATTTTCTTGAAGAATACGACGTTTTTGGTTAGCCCCTACTATATTATTTGAAACCAGAGCTTCAAATTTATTGTAAACATTTTGAGGTAAGAGTAAAAGTAAATAGGCAGCTACCAGTGTCAAAAGTGTACTTTTGGGATTTTCAAGAAGAATATGCCAATCAGCTATTAACGCCCGATTAATTAATTTTACAGCCATTAAACCTTCTCGTAGTCTTACGGCATTACGAGCTAAATACTGCAACTGGTAAGCTCTAGCTAGTGTTTCCTCTTGAGTAAATATTTCTGGAGCGTAGGAGCGTGTCTTTTCAATTAGCTTTTCCCAAAAATCTAACTGCTTGAGCATATTTGCTGAAAGCCCTTTTGAATTAACCCGATACAAGGTCAAGGGTTCTGGAATGCCCTCTATTTGCCAATTGCTTTTAATGGAAATACGAATCCAAAATTCGTTATCTTCTGATTGGAGTAAGCGTTCATCAAAATAACAATCTTCATTAGTACCGTAAAGATTATCTTGAAATTTAATCGCTTCCAAAACTTCTCTGCGCATTACCGCAGCCGAGCCATTACCAACCGGATTGCAACTGAGCAAATAGGATGGCGTGATTTCTTTAAGCTTGGGCATCTGATACGTACCTAAAGCTTGTCCAGCTTCATCAATAAAAGCAGAACGACTGAAGCTAACACCGACTGCTGGTGAATTTTCTAAGTGAGCAATTTGTTTTTCTAACTTTTCTGGCAACCAAAGATCATCTCCATCTAAAAAAGCTAAATATTCTCCTTGAGCATGACGAATACCAGTATTCCTAGCTCCAGATACTCCTCGATTTGCCTGACGAATAATTTTAATTCTGGGGTCAGTAAATTGCTGACAGATATTTATACTTCTGTCCAAAGAAGCATCATCGATAATTAGAAGCTCGAAATTTGTATAGGTTTGCTCAAGAACGGATTGTACAGTAGCAGCTATATATTTCTCAACTCCATAAACCGGAATAATTACAGAAACTTTTTTCATTTTCCAGACTGACTTTAGTTTCAGTTTGCTCTCAGGTTTTACTAGTAGTACAGTAATCTTTGATATGGCAATGGGAATACTATCTGATGGATACGATCGCACCTTCTAGTGATAGCATCTAAAAAAGTGAGATATTTATCCACTTGGCTATCCGTCTAGTTATAGGACGAATCCCACTTCCTAACTTTTCACCGGATAATGTAAGATATTTCCTTCTAGTATGCGTTATAAAGCAATTGTTGTAGTTAATGATACTTTTTTTCTACGTGTGGATAGTCTGATTGAAATTCTTAGCAAGCGATCGCTCCACCATTATCCAGAATAAGACTGAGTAACTATCCCATTGAGTTACCAAGTGGCAAGTACAACAACTTACCTCAACCGATTCTTTTTTCATGAATATTCAACTTTTGAACGTGAGCAACGCGAATTTTACTAATAATCTGGAGCAAGTATGCAGAAATATTTTCTACAAGTATTTTTTTCAACAACAATTTAATAATTAGCTTTTGAGTTTCCTTTTCCAGAAGAATTTTTGGATATAGCTGAATTGCTTTCCCCAATTTTTGACTTGCTTTTTCAACTCCTTCATCACCTGTAATTCTTGTTAAGCATAGCTTACAAGAATATCGGTAAACATAAGCTAAACTATAATTTTTCAGTATTTGAATTTCTGGCGATCCTGATTGAAAAGCTCGCTCCAATACTTGGAACTGACAGTCTTCCATAAATTCAACTTTAGATGACATTGAATTTGAAGATTGACGATAAAAAATCTGTGGTTTAGTAACTACAACAAACGACCATTTTGCAGCTAAACGTAGCCAATAATCCCAGTCTGCTGCTCCTGATACTGAAGGTTCAAACTCTCCTACAGATTCAATCGCTTGCTTACGGATTAAGGGATTTGAACCACTAGCAATAAAGTTCCAGGTTAATAAATTCGCCAAAACCTTACCTTGGAAAAAGATCGGCCGATCCAGATGGCAATTTCCAGTTTGTTCATCCATAAAATAAGTCCAGCTATAAGCAACACCTGCTTCTGGATTTTTTTGCAAAACTTCTAACTGAAGTTCTAGCTTGTCGGCTGTCCATAAATCGTCAGCATCAAGAAAGGCTATAAAATCTCCCTTAGCATGAGAGATACCACGATTACGAGCTACTGATAAACCTCCATTCTCATAGGAAAAGACTTTTATACGACTATCTTTCAACTCATCCAGTAGCTTAAGAGTTCCGTCTGTTGAACCATCATTGATAACAATTATCTCAAAATCAGAAAAAGTTTGTTGTTGTACTGAGACAATTGTATCGACAATTGTGCGTTCAGAATTATAAGCGGGAATAATGACAGATATAGTTGGCATATGATTTCAATAAGTTGCTAAATTCTACTAGCTAATTAGTATCAAAAGGTTGCTTTCTAATAACAGCCTCTATTGCAGCCTTGGAACCGCAACAGACCTAGCCAAAGAAAAAGGTCGAGTCAAGTACTTAGCAATTTGAGGAGAAAGGACTTGCATTACTAGCCATTTCATTAAATAACGCTGAGTTACTCTTTCTCGCAAAATCTGAGGATATAAAGAAACCGTCTTCCACAATTTACGACCAGCTTGGTTGAGCTGTTCTCTATTAGTCACATGAGCTAGTTCCATACCCGTTAAATATTGATAGATATTTGCTAGGCTTTGATTTTTAAGATTTTGTAACTCTGGCGGTGCTGCTTGAAAGCCTCTCTCCAAGACAATAAGCAAATATTTCTCCATCTTCTCAACTTTTGTTGACATAGATTTTGAAGAGTGACGATAGAAAATTTGAGGTTTGGGAACTACTGCAAAATCCCAGTGCTGTGCTACACGAAACCAATAATCCCAATCTTCCACAGAAGAAAGTGTTGGGTCGAATTCTCCAGCAGATTCAATTGCTTGTTTACGAATTAAAGGATTAGAACCATTGGAAATAAAGTTACTAAGTAATAATTTGTCATATACATTACCTTCGTAGACTACATTATGACCAGGGTGAAAAATCTCTGCTGTTTCACTCATGTTCAGAGTCCAGCTATAAGCAAGTCCTGCCTCTGGATGTTTTTGCAATGCTGCTAGTTGTAGCTCTAATTTATCAGGTGTCCATAAGTCATCGGCATCGAGAAATGCCATAAACTCTCCCGTGGCATGAAAAATACCACGATTACGAGCTACTGATAGACCAGCATTGCTGTATGAAAAAATCTTGAGACGAGAATCTTCAACAGTCTTCAATAGTTCTAAAGTCCGGTCGGTTGAGCCATCATTAATAATAATTAACTCAAAATCAGAAAAGGTTTGTTGAAAAACGGATTTTATTGTTTCTAAAATAGTGCGTTCAGCATTGTAAGCGGGAATAATAACGGATATAGTTGTCACGTTGCTTCGCTCCGAATTCAAAATTCAAAATTCAAAATTAATGATCCCTATAAATAAATTTAGTTGCTCTGTATCATGAGTCGTTTTCGGTCATAGAGTTTAACCAGATGGAAAGTAGAAATATTTTTGTAATTTTTCGTGTAGGCAGAGCATAAACCAGTTAGTTTGGGAATAGTTCCAAAAGTTCTTGTGCAGCCACCTGAATTTGTGAAGATTTTTTTACAAATCTGCAAAAGGGAATTGAGTAAGTCCAAGCTTGATAAAATGCCTCATTTTTATGGTAAGCATTAGGTAGAAAGACATGAGGAATACCCATAAGAATGCAGAGAATATGTCCGTGCAGACGGTTTGTAATAATTAGACGATGCTGTTTAAATTGATACATCCCATGATGCATATAACTTAAGGATTTAAGATGCATTGAGGAGTTATATAAGCTATTGAATCCAAAGGAATAATGATGGAAGTATTTCCAAAGATGTCGATATATCCACTCACCAGGAATCACTGTACCTTTTTGCAAGCCTTCCCGAATTCGCTCCATACGTTCAGTTGTGTCATATTTGAAAGAAGTCCAATCTTCTACAACTAAATTAGGGAGATCGATAGAAGTCTGAGAATTACTTTGATTCAACTCTTTGTCATTTCTATAGTGATATAAAATAGAGTTACTACGGTTAGACCTAGATAAGAGGCCAGGTAGATTGACCATTTGAAAAGCCATATCAGGTGCTTTAATTACCTGACAGTTGTAGAAATATTTTAGAGCAAGTTCATAGCTATATTCGTCACGCACAAACAAAGTCAAATTAGGATGTGAGTTGAATACATTTGCTGCTTCTATTAAATTGGTAGGTTCAACAAAATAAATACTTTGTGGTAGGATAATTATTGGTCGATCTCGGTATTTGGAAATAATCTGTTCGCGAAATTTTTGATGAGCAGTCCAAAGATCGCCTAAATTCCCTCCTCCTTGCAGGAAAATAGGAGATTTTCCAATTCTTTCTTCCATTACTTTGCTAGAAAAGTTATTAGGACTAGCAGTATATTTAATTTTTGTTTTTTGCACATTAATTAAATAAAGTATAGTACCTAACCCGATAAGGTGATCGCCAATATTAGGATAGTCAGGATAGTCTAGTAATGCACACTCTGGAAATGTCTCTAATTTCCCTAGTGATTTATGCAGAAGTTCTTTCAGCTGTTCCGGTTGGGGGGTAGCCATTAATTTTAGTTCCTCGTTGTTATTCGTTATGTCTCAATGAACAAGTGTAGTTAGAAAAAGGTATTTTTCTAACAAGCCAAATTTTTACTCAGCTTTAGTTTTTATTTTGCAATTGATAAAGATTGAGTTCTAGATAAAACATATTTACTAACCCAAATGCTGTAAAGAGGTAATGCTAATATATGAGCCATGAACACCGCAACAGCTACCCAAAAAATTCCCCATTTCACAGCTACTAGTAATGAAATTGTAAAAATTACAGTAAAAATTAAGTTCCAGTAAAGATTAATATGACTTTTATCTACAGAATTAAGTAACATAGAAGCGCCATCAGCAAATGGGCGTGGTATGGCTGACAAGCAGATAACTATCAATACTGGAATTGCTGTTATCCACTTTTGCCCAAAAATAATTGGGACATAAAATGGAGCTAGGCTTGACTGTAGCAAAACCAATGGAAAGACAATTAAGGCAAATGTTTTGAGGCTACTAAAATAACGTTCTCGAAGCTGCTTAACGTTTCCCCGAGCAGCACAAAGATGCGGGTATAAAGACCAAGTCATTGTATTTATTACATTCATGCTGATTCCTAAGCCAGCATTGAAAGCAAAATAGTAAATTCCTAGCGCCTGGACTCCTAAAAAACGTCCAATAATCAGGTAATCAAGATTAGCTCTTAGCTTATTTAGTAACTCAACGCCAAGAATATTTCTGGCATAACTAACAACTTCCTGCCACTTATTAAAACTAAAGAACATGGTAGGACGCCAAGGATGATTCATTAGATTGATAACAATCCAGACTGGAGTCGTAATAACAATAGGTATAACAACAGCCCACATTCCCATCCCTAATAGAGCTAAACATATAGTGAGAATATTGATTAGAAACGACTGAGTAGCATTACATAATGCTGTGATTTTCAGGCGGTTCTCTCGCTGGATTAAGGCAGATTGAACTGCAAAGATTGGTAGCATTAAGTAAACTAATGCCATAATGCAGATAGGCAAGATAACTTGGTTATTACTATAAAACAAAGCAACTGGTAAAGCGGCAAGACACTGAAGAATAAACATTACTCCACATAGTATCCAATTAAGGCAGTAGGATGTCTGACAAATAATTTTCAGATCCTTCTCTGCTGCCTGAACAATCTTAGAGCCAATTCCAGCTCTTAAGGTAAAAACAGTTGCGAATTCATTGGTAGTCAAAACGATTGCTATCAATCCATAATCGTAAGGATTTAACAGTTGAGATAAAGTAACTGTTGTTCCCAATCGGAAAACACGATTTACTAACTCTGCTCCCCCCATCCAACCAATATTACGCACATATTGACTAGATACTTTTTGCCTTAGCTTTTTGATTAACATGAGGGCATCCTTAAGAGAAAATTAAATATTTTTTATCAATTTTAAATTTAAGTATAAGCAGCTTCAGGCTTCTTATTAAGAGAAGATTTAGGAAGCTGCACTTCTTCTTTAAATGCAATTCCCATGATAATTAAACCGGGATAGTATAAGTAACCTAAAACCTCTTGGCTATCATTAAATGTAAAAAGTAATAGAGTGACAAGAAAATATAATGCTACCCTAGCAGTTGTGCTTTTCTGTGCTTTAATCAGCAAAACTATAAAACTCAATAAAATTGGTACTAAAAAAGCGATGAAGCCAACTATCCCTTTCACAAACAAGAGACCAAACCAAGTATGGTGAGAGCCGATAGGCATTTCCGCTAATGCTTTAGGCCCTGGTGCTTCTCGAAAACCATGACCCCATATAGGAGCTTCTTTCCATTTCTCCAAGGCAATCATACCTAAAGCTTCATGCACTCGTGAAGAGTCCGGTCTAGCATTATAAAATGCTTCTTTAGCATCCCTAATAGTACCAAGAAGTGCCGTGCTAAAAATACCTGCTAAAAAGCTAACAAATCCGAGTGCAATTTGTGTAGTAGGTTTAGTAATTTTTGTAAGTAACAAAACTAATATGAAAACTATTGGTAAAGCTATAAAAGATAAGCGAGAAACAGATACTATACTCATCGCTAAAGAGCCAGCTATACCAATCCAGCGCCACTTGTTGTTACGTTCTTCAATAGCAAGGAAGAAGTAGATGTTTCCAATAAGACCGAGCGCAGGTGCCCAAGGTGCAAATAGAAATAGACGGATATCATTCGTACCGTAATCACTACCATAGAGATTTACGTTGTAAAAAAGCTCACCATTCTGGATTAATCTTTCAATTGGAGAAGAATATAGGTGTGCAGGTAACTTTAGTATCCAAGCTAGATAAAAAAAGGGAATTAAAATCAAACTTTGAAGACATAAGATGCAGACGGCCCTATAGATTAGTTGTGGTCGAATATTGAGACAGCCGCTTAATGGAAATAGTGCTAGCAAAGCCCAATCTGTAAACCAGTTAATCAATGACCTAAGAGTTTGATTTGTACCTACATCATAAGTTATACAGCCTACAATTGTAGCGATCGCTACGATCAGAATAGAGACAATCCAAACCCAATGTATCCAATAAACTTTGATTCTTTTTTCAATACGAGTTTGCGCTGTTTGGTTCCAAAGCCGCTTACATAAGTAAAAAAACAGTATCCAGGCTAATACAAAATTTACAGGATATAAAATACCAATAAAATAAAATACATAGGTACTAATTATCCAATACCAAACAAGACTTTCTTCAAAGTTTTGAGGTTTCATTGTTCCATTCTCTTCCTCTCTGTACTCACAGTCTTATCAGATATTAAATTTTTACGTTCGCGCCACCAAAGTAACACCAGTCCAAGGGATACGAAAAGGGAGCCTAAAGTTGAACCTAGTAAAACTAATTTATCTTTTGGTGAAGTCGGTTTCTCAGGTAATGTAGGCTGTATAACAAGTTGAATCAGTGGATAAGATCCAAAAGTATTCGACTTGCCAATATCCAGTCTGGTCAAATTTGAAGAAAAGACCGCTCCAGCAATTTGCGTATTTCGCTTCAACGAATCCAAGGTGCTTTCCAACTGTGTTAAATTCTTGAGCCTACTCTCAAGCTGGTTAATCTGTTGCTCTATTGCTTGAGCTTGAGCAGTGAATCCCTTTTGGTCTGCCTGAACTATAACTAGTTCTTGGGAAAGAGCGTCTCGAGGAACGTTGTTACCAGAGTTATTGCTACTAAGGCTTAATTGCTTTAGAACTGCCAAAGTGAATTTTCGCCCTAAAAGAGACTGACCTCGAACTAGCAAGGCCTCTTGAGCAGCGTCTCTTTTCGCTTTCTCTGTAATTAATGTCGGATGGCTAGGCAGAAATTTGGATTCTAAAACTACCACAGAAGCGCTAGCATCACTATAATTTTTTAAGTTTTGTTGAAATATCTGGTCTGTTTGAAGGGTAAAAGCATCTGTAGCTTGTCCAGCAGATAGTTTTAAATTATTCGATAATTGTGCCAAACGAGTAGTAGCCTGTTGCTGTTGACCGATTATTTCAGCTCGTTGTCTGCGGAGCTGTTCAATGTTGGTTGTCAAATCCTTAATTTGATCTTCAGAATTCAAACCCGAACGTGCTTTGTAATCGGAAAGCCGCTTATGAGCATCTGCTAATTTTTTTTGCGAAGAAATCAGGGACGTTTGATAACCTATATCTCTTTGAACAGCTTCTTGATTTCGTAGCTTGTTGAGTCTTGTTTGCAAGGCTTTGTAAAAAGCTAAAGATTTATTTTGAGCTTCCTGGGGACTCGCGCCTTCGAAGTCAACGCTCATCATGGAAGTATTAATTATTAGCTTGAGCCGAGGTTTGCCAAACTCTTCTAAAGACATATTAAGTTGCTCGGCTGCCGATCTTAATATAGGTTCGCTTTCAGCTATAAATTTATAAATTTCTCTTGGATCTTGAGAAGAAAGAGCAGCGTATGGAGACACATTTTCATAATTAGCATAGCCAATGTCTGGTAGATTAATATTGGCATTTGACCATGCTCCTGGCAGATTAATAGCTGAAGAACTAGTGTAGGTCGGTGGTGTAAGTTTTAGATAAAGAAAAGTTGCAGCCCAAAATGCTATGTTTGTTGTTATACCTAGAAGTAAGTAACGCTGCCAACATCCTTTTCTCGCTACTAATTTTCTCAAACTGCTAGGGTAACCCGCAGAGATTTCTGTATGATTGGCCATTAAAAATCCTCTAAAGTCGGGAACTGGCTGCGGAATTACAAAGTCTAGGTGGGTTTTACGATTTGCCTAAGTAAACTTACAGGATCGTACTACATTGTTACTTAAAAATTGATTAATAATTCTTAGTAAAGTTTCCTTCCTAAACAGCAATGACAAAACCGCCTGATGGTCAATATTGCATCCATGCAGACAGCATCCTCTAGGGTTCAATAAAATTATCCACCCGGATATCCACTTAAGTAGGTGCAAATAAAGATAAGCAGTGAGGGTTGTCATTTGTCATTTGTCCTTAGTCATTTGTAAGGGTTTTAGGTGTATTTACATTTCGTAACCTAGTTAGGTTTTTTATCGCAGACTTACTTAACCCTCTTCTGTCACTTTCCGACATAAGCAAGTAGTAAATAACTGAAATTATC
>NZ_JAVRCL010000063.1:0-49750 GCF_034530775.1 Nostoc sp. DedSLP04
TGATTAACTCAGCCCTGCTGGGTCGTTTTGCATAGCTTAGTCTAAACTCCAGTCAATTAACAGTAGATTCAGAAATAACCGTTACACAGGCATTCACTAAGGGTAACAATGGCCCTATTTGCTCTTGTCCATTCACTGCTAAATCGCTATGACACAAATAAACTCTCTCGGATACACGAGAGAGCAAATCTGTCAAAATCCTTTGCAGTCGTTGTTCTTCTGCCAATTTCTCATCTTCTGCTGTCCAAGGTTCGCCTAATCTGTCTCGTAGGAAAAACGGCGCACCAAACAAAGTTGCTGCACCACCTTTGGCCCATAGTGGCGAACCAGCATCCAGCCAAAAATGCCAACGGTGCGATCGCCTACTAGATCGATATTGAAATATAGTTGCTAAGGTGACAGCCTTTCTTGCTCCACCAATGGGGCGCACCGGGTAAGCATTGGCAGTGATTGTACCGCGTCGCAGTAGTTGAATGAATTCAATAATAGTTGTGTGAGGCGTTGTCTCAACTGGGGCAATTTGTCGTAATCTGGTGTCAATTTCCCAGTAGTGTTGGGCGGTTTCTAATAATTCCCGCAATGCTGCTAGTTGTTCGTAGGGGAGATTGCTCCCATTCCATAAAAAGCGCTGAATTGCTCTGTCCAAAAGAGAAATGGGACTGGGAATTAACCGCAATTCTTGTTGCGATCGCTGCTGTTCTAACCACTGTAATATTTCACTATAGGCTGTAGTAGCTGCATAGCCGATTCGATCCCAGCGCTCAAAGGCTGACACTGGTAGCAAATTAGGGCGATCGGGATGGGGTACAAAGCAGTAATCTGCAATCAAACCAGCACGTACCGGATCAATATTTGTAGAGACGCGATTCATCGCGTCTGTAGAGTTTTCTGGTGGTTGTTGTTTCCTGCTCAATACAACCAGCATTTCTGCCACCGCATCCCGATCTACCTGGCGTCCTAAGCCGGGATAAACTAGTGCCAGCATGGTGAGTAAGGCGCGAATCACGGGCGAACTAATTAGGGGACGTTGGTCATTGAGCGATTCTACTGGGATATTTTGCTTGACGAGGATTTCTACTAGAGTATAACGAGCGATCGCATCTAAACCCGGTGCAATAATTGCTACTTCTTCTGGTTGCACTTGCTGTGATTGGATGGCATTAGCAATTACCTCTGCTGTTTGCCGCAATAATTGGGCGCGGGAGGTGGTTTGAATTGAATGCACTGTTTTTGGTAAACTCAACAGTACCATCGGGGAAGTGACTAATTCCACCATCTGTTTAGTCAGTTGCTCGCTAAGGGACTCTAGAGGCGGCCCGTTCAATATTTCTACCCGACAACGCTCTGCTAACCCTTCTAAATAGTTGGGATCTGCTCCCAATCCCAATCGCACCGCACCGTCAGGATTGTAGCTAAACGCGCCAACTGCACCTCGATCTAATAGCAACTCAAACAAAAGACGCGCTACGCTAGGATAATCATCAACATCATCCGCCAGTACTGCTTGATAGCGTTTCGTTAGATGCTGCTGGTAATTGCGATCGCTTAATAAGTGCTGACTATACAGTTCGGTAATAATTCCATAAGTCAGTAACCCCCTCTCTAAACACCAGTTACGCCAATCTAACAGCAAAGATGCCAAAAATTCCGGCTCTAAAGTTGTGCTATTTTCCCCAAAACCCTTGGACAAAATCTGGGCAATATTTTCGCAAGGGATACCACTGTAAGCTGCTAATTGTAATAAGTCTAAGATGCGACGCACCAAGCGAGATTCATTCACTCCCGCCAGACGTAAAATTTCTTCGTCTAATTGCGGACGCCAAAGTTTGGTTGCTAACTCTTGTTCGGTTTCCGGTCGCAATCTTACCGGAAACTGTGCTTTCAGGTTCAACGAGTTAATCAGCAAGGGCCAAAATAAAATAACTTCATCCTGAAAAAAACCTAGTGGCGTCTTGGCACGAACCGGATATTTACCTAATGTAGATGTGACAATTATATCTCCTAACTCTCGACGATTATCATCATTGGCAGCTAAAACTAAAACTCCTGGCTCTGTTTGTTTAAGATATAAAAATTCAGGTACATCGCCTGTTTTTTTACGCCCTGTTTTTTTTGTATAAAATGATTCAGTATATTGTTTTTCTGATGTTACCCAATTACAAAATTGCTCTACTAAGCGAGCCGTCTTACCACTACGGCTAGTGCCAACAATCCAAACCGAATGAGAAACCACAAACTTTCTCCTTGTAGATTTGTTAGTATACCTCGTGCGTTAACTTAAGGTTAATAGTCATCAAACAATGCTGAATGATTGTCTGCAATGAAAAATTCTGCTTTTAGTCAAAAAATCTATTCTTTCTTGCTTGCTGCTTTTCGATGGTACTTACAGACTCCTGAACGTTCTTTAGATGAAGCTTACAATGCAGCATTAAAAATTCAGGAGATAGAAGATAAGCATTTCAATGGTAATAAAATAGACATTGACTCAGCCATGTACAGTAACAGTGTGATGGATTACTTTGAGTCAGACCTCAACAAGCTATTAAAAATTGCCAGGATGCGGCTGACGGAGTTTAGAGGAAGCCGTTGGTTTCTAAATGAAGAGAATCAAAAAGCTGCCGATAAAGCAGGTATAGAGTATCTAAGTCCTTCTTTAGTTTTGGAAAAGCTCAATTTTATCGATCGAGTTCTTTCTAAATACACAACAAGTTCCGATAAAACAACTTCTAACGCTTTAGTAGTACAACCTCCAAATCTACCAGTTAATTCTGTGGCATCTGACGACAAATCGCTGCTCGTCAACACTCCAACATTACCACCCAAAATACCAAATCGAGACTTAAACAATAAACCAAAAGCCAAGAGCAAAACCGATACAACAGGTGTTTTACCTCGCTCTATTTTAAGTACTATCAGTCGTCTGCAAGTTGAATTAGACCCTAATTCGGAACAAGAAGTAATTCAGAGTTTTCGTCAAACTCAAAAAAGAACAATAATATCTATTAGGTTTATTTTACTATTAATTATTGTACCACTTTTAACGCATCAAATAGCAAAAGCTTTTGTAGTTGGGCCAATTATTGAGAGATTTAGAAGCAGTGAGGAAATGCAGATATTTCTCAATTCGGAAATGGAAGAGGAAGCCCTTTTAGAATTAGAAAGATTTGAAGAAAAGCTCAAGTTTGAAAATCTCATTGTCAAAGCTCCTCCACTGTTACCTGAGCAGATGGAGACTGAAATGAAAAAGAAAGCGAAAGAGCTTGCTGAAGAATTTCGTCACGAAAGCTCTGGTGCGATCAAAAATGTTTTTGCAGATATGTTCTCGGTGGTTGCTGTTATCTGGCTTTTGCTAGTCAGTAAGTCTTCTATTGCTGTGCTAAAAGATTTCTTTGATAATATTGTCTATGGACTTAGCGATAGCGCCAAGGCATTTATCATTATTCTGTTTACTGATATCTTTGTCGGATTCCACTCTCCTCATGGCTGGGAAGTACTGCTAGAAGGAGTATCGCGCCATTGGGGATTACCGGCAAATAGAGATTTTATCTTCTTATTTATCGCTACATTTCCGGTGATTTTAGATACTATCTTTAAGTATTGGATCTTCCGATATTTGAATCGGATATCGCCCTCTGCTGTTGCGACTTACCGTAATATGAATGAATAGGGAATAGGGCATTGGGCATCCCTTCGGCTACGCTCAGGGCAAGTGGGAATTGGGAATTGGGAAAAATTTTTGGTTTTTGATTTTAGAATTTGAGCGAGGTAGGAAGATTTTAAAAATCTTGAATCTTGATGAAAAAGACATTTATTGGGTTAGGAAAGTTTAACAAAACTATCGCTATCAGCCTACCTGTGATTTTGTCGATTTTCCTGGTGCGGATGCAATCTTTCACGCATCAGGAACTCATTGCGCCAGAATGTCAGGTGAAAAAGTGGGATATACCGGTGTCCTTAACTGCTGAAAATCAAGATGCATTTTTGCAAAAACAAAAATTACCATTAATTCAAAGACTACCAATTACTTGTTGTCAAAGTGATACCTCTTGTCTGGATGAAGTAATTTATGGCAAAATACCAGAGAAAAAGGCACTGATCGGTGCGATCGCTCGCAGTCTCCAATATCTGCAAACAGCTAATGCTGCGGCTGCTTATCAAAACTATCCGGTGGCTGGGATTACGCGCGATCGCGTCATCAAAAGTTTGCAAAGATTCCGCGAACTTCTATTAAAAACCAATTCTGCAACAGAATTACATCAAGCCATTCAGCAAGAATTTGTTCTTTACCAGTCAGTCGGTAAAGATAACCAAGGTTCCGTTTTATTCACCGCCTATTATGAGCCACTTTACGCAGCCAGTCGCGTCCCCACAACAGAATATCGCTATCCTGTTTATCGCTTACCTCCCGATTTCAACTCTTGGACTAAGCCTCATCCCACACGCGAGGAGTTAGAAGGAGCAGATGGTTTACAAGCTGCAAAAGGGAAATTGCGAGGATTAGAGTTGTTTTGGTTTCGCGATCGCCTCGAACCATATCTAGCTCAAATTCAAGGTTCAGCGAAACTTCAGCTTCCCGATGGGACTCAAACCACAATCGGCTATGCGGGTAATACTGCTTATAACTACAAAAGTATTGGGCGAGAATTAATAGATGATGGCAAATTACCGCAAGAAGGTGTAACTATGCCAATTATTCTCGATTATTTCCAAAAGCATCCCCAAGAATTAAATATTTATATTCCGCGCGATCGCAGCTTTGTTTTTTTTCAAGAAAATCACGGTGAGCCAGCCCAAGGCTCTATTAACGTACCATTAACAGCAGAGCGTTCTATTGCTACAGATAAATCTCTTATGCCTCCTGGGGCTTTAGCGTTGATTCGCGCTTCTATTCCCTTTGTTAATCCTACCGGAAAAATGCAGGAGCGCATTATTAGCCGCTATGTTCTCGATCAAGATACCGGAGGTGCAATTAAAGGTGCAGGTAGAGTGGATTATTTTTTAGGTACTGGGAAAATCGCAGGCGATCGCGCTGGTGTTACAGTCAGCAATGGACAATTATTTTATCTCTTACTTAAGTCCAAAAATTAAACACACTCGCATTTTAATACTAAAATTCCCGACTTTTTTAGATAAGTCAGGAATTTTAGCCTTTTGGCGTAAATGAAACACCCCTGACGCAGGAGCGTCATTACGAATTACGAATTACGAATTACGAATTACGAATTACGCTACTAGGCTTCTAAATCCATGTCACTATCATCATCGTCATGATCGTAAGGGATATCGTCAAGGTCTATCATTTCGGAAATTTCTTCTACTTCAGTTAGATACTCAGATTCTTGATGTTCGCGTTCGATTAGACGACCAGTTGACTTCAGCCATTCCAAGAGAATAAATTCATTACTTGTACGAATTACAGGCGCTCGCTGGTTACGAGGTTCTTCACGCAGAGGACTTATAGGCATAAAAAAAACTCACTTTCAATTTACAGGTTAGCTTACAAAAATGTCAAAATTGTACATTAAGCTTAAAAGTCTTGGATGACAAGTCTTTTCTCAACAGACAAAATATGACCCATTGAAGTTTTGTCTCAAGTCTATTTAGCTACTTACCATTAAAATGTCCAGATGTCAGTTTTAATAACAAATATTTCAGCGGATGCAATATATATTACAAAGCATTTGGTACCTTGACGAGAGTTTCATACATATCAGAGGGTAATGCAGACAGTCTATTCGCTACAGCGACTGCATCAGCTAAGTTACTAAATTGACACCGGACTATCTCTTGTCCATTTCCTGAAGGAAATCGTTTCCTAGCTTTATTAGCTACAGCACAAATAATTGCTAAAGCTTTGGCGAACCCGTCTTTTGTCAATATTCTTTCTTGAGCGAACCCTTCAACAGGGATAAGACAAACCTCAAACCGATAGCCAGGTCTGGGAGAAACAGCTATGTCGATATATGGTTTATCTTCTTTTCTGATTCGGCGTAAATATTTGGCTGTTGAATTAGGATCGTGCAAATTAGTCCCAAGGGCGTAAGTAAAAAAGCAATCTTCTGTGAGGGACTCAGGACGAGTAATTATATCCGTGGGCATAAGTTCCAGTAGTATCCGTATGTTGTCTGCGTGTATGACACACTAGACTTGTCCGTTCTTATTAGCACATTTTCTTTGACAGTTAAGTGTATCAGTGTCACGCGAGGTATTACAATACATTGCGGCTAACTAAAATTTCAATTTTTGGAATACTTATGACATCAAACACCTTCAGAATCAAAGGGTGTAGAGATTTAGATTCAAAGAGGAGTCTATATAATCAGTCACATGACCGAAAATATTTCTCAACAAATAAAATCATAACATAGTTGACGCCAAACCCTGCGATCGCATCACCTGACAGCATCGGTGAATACCTAAAAGCGATCGCGATCGCAAACTATCTGAATATTTATTTATACCCATCAACTTATAAACTTCAATGGTACTCAATTTACAATCTCTCCTTGAATTAGAGCGACTGCTAAAAATTTAGCTATGTACTGTTGTAAATGCCCTATATTTCGTAATTATTCAGGGCAGATTAATGAATTATTTACATAAATCACCCCCTAAATAAAACCCCAGGATTATATTTATAATCCTGGGGCATAATGTTTAAATAATAGTTTTGATGACGATTTTATTTATTTATTCAGAGAAAAATCAGTAGTCTTCACTTAATATGTAGTTTTGCTTATTAAGATTTTTTTAGAGGTTTTAATCAGTATTTAATAGACTTTACTAATTACTTGACAAACTACACACTATTAAAACTTATTTTCAATCTAGAGTTTGTGACTATTTCTGTCAAAATTCTGGATTTCTCACCGATTTTTGTGTTTTTCACGACATCCAAAAAAATAATTAGTGGTTTATGCTACCTAACGGAATCATTAATCGTGCCTGCCATTCACGTTATTGACTCACTTCTAGTACGGTTTTTGTGGTGTAGAAAAACAGGCTTTCTGAGAGGATGTCTGAGAAGTATTAAATATTTTGCTTGATCCCCCCTAGCCCCCCTTAAAAAGGGGGGAACCGGAATCAAAGTCCCCCTTTTTAAGGGGGATTTAGGGGGATCTACAAGTCTCAAATACAACACCAAAAAGTTTTCAGACATCCTCTGAGTCTTTTTTCAATAAAGCTATACCAATATCTTAGGCATTTTTTTACTAGTGTTTAAGCTAACAAGCTATACCAATCTTAGATAAAAAAGCGCTCAACATATAGGTTAATGCGTAGCAATATCTCGTAGGTTAAGGAGTAAAAACCAACACATCTCAGATGTTGGGGCCTTGGATTTTGTTCTTCAAACGCCATTTGCTTCTCCCTTTAAGGTAGGGGCGCAATGCCTTGCGCCTCTACTGCTGTAACCCCACCAGAAAAGTCGGAAAATCCTTCTAAATCTGTGGTTTTCAAGCCTATATGTATAGCAATCATTTTTCAAATTGGTATTAGTCATGAGTAGCAGCCATCACAAAATCCGTTAGAACTAGCTAAAATTCCGTTTTCATTAACTTTTTTTGAGGTATTCAATGAACAAGATTAATAATCTGTACAAACAACGCCAGAGCAAAAATAAGGTATTGATTTTTACTTCTTTGACTGTTTTGGCTTCTTCATTAGTACTACCTTTCCAACAAGCCTTTGCTGCAACATTGACTACTGTTGTAAATTTCAACGGCACCAACGGAGCTACACCAAGAGCTGGTGTACTTAAAGGTAACGGTACTGATGACAATCTTTATGGAACTACTTCTGCTGGTGGCACTTCTGGTAAAGGAACTGCATTCAAGTTAACTCCTACTGCTTACACTACTCTGACCACACTGATAAACTTCACCGGAACCTCTGGAATTAACAAAGGGACTAATCCAGTTGCTAGATTATTCCAAGCAGCCGATGGCAATTTATATGGGGCAACCTTTACAGGTGGTACAAGTGACCTCGGCAGTGTGTTTAAGTTGGCGAAAACGGCTTTTACAACCCTGACAACTCTGACAAATTTCACAAGCACTAATGGGGCTAACCCAGCAGGCCGACTGATTACAGGTGCTGATGGCAATTTGTGGGGGACAAGCTCTACAGGTGGGGCTAATAATAAAGGAACTATATTCAAGGTTTCGCCAACTACCGGGGCACTTACCACCATCAGAAGCTTCAGCGGTACTGATGGAGCAACTCCACTAGCAAGATTGCAATTGGCTACTGATGGAAACTACTATGGCAGCGCCTCTGCCGGTGGAGCAAGTGCGAAAGGAGTTGTATTCAAGTTAACTCCCACAGGAATACTGACTTCATATAGCTTTAGTGGCACTAATGGAGCAAATCCACAGTCTGGATTAATTGAAGTTAGTGGATTCCTCTATGGCACCGCTAAACTGGGTGGAGCCAGCAATAAAGGAGCTATCTTCAAGGTTCCGGTCGGTGGCGGTACACCCGTTTTAGTTGCCAGTTTTAATGGCACCAATGGGGCCAACCCAACGGCTGCACTCATAAAAGCAAGCAATGGTAACTTCTATGGCACAGCTTCTGCTGGTGGGGCAAGTAACAAAGGAGTTATCTATCAGCTGACTGGAGCAACCATCACTGGCTTAATTAGTTTTAATGGCACTAATGGGGCAACGCCAGAGTCCACGCTAATTCAACTCTCAAATGGTGCCTTTTACGGTACTGCCTCTTTTGGCGGTAGTTCTAATCTAGGAACTGTGTTTAAGTTTGTAATCTAGTTTCAAATCTAATCGGCGTGTAGAAAATGGTAAAACGTAGATTTGAACGTCTACCTCTACCATTTTTCTACAATCGATCTAAACTTTTCAAGACAGATATTTTAATTTTGGTGACTCAATATTGTTTCATATTATGTTCGCTCCGAAGAACCCTAAAGAACCAAAGCTACGCTTGGTCTGCCCTAAGAGCAAGCCTATGGTGTACATACAAGTCTGAAACATTTATAACGCTTCGCTCAGATACCTATGAGGTGGAGAAAGTCAAGGCTTGGAAGTTGGTCGATCGAGGCTATCTGTATGAGAAGATTGAAAAAATTCTCAAAGTCGAGAGGAATCTACCAGTTTAATCTCGATACTTGCAATCCAGCTTCTCAAATCGGAGAAATTTCGTTTTAGATAAATCTTAATATCATGTTAACTTAACTTCAGAATACTGATGTAGAATATAGAACTTTACTACAGGTTTATAATTTGATTAATAATGAAATGATGTTAAAGTATGTTGAATTGTAATAGTTGTAAAATTTGATACAAGCAAGGATAAATCATAGTACACCATAGGAAAATTAGCAAATGTTTAGACAAAGTTCTCACAAGAGAAACTTTTTCAAAGCTTTAACTGGTAGTGCGGCGAAAGAATCTCACAAGTTAAGACAGGCATTTAAATCATGTCTGACTATTCTGTTTGAATCTGTACCTTTTTTGATTGCTTGTGCTGTATTGGTTAGCGTTATCAGCCTCAAAAGTCCTATCTTGCTCTTTTGTTTACTGGTTGGTAGTTTAATTGCTCTCATCACCCAGCAAATTGGGCAGCAAGTGAATTTACCAAGGCGATCGCTAATATTATTACAAATTTTAGCAGCAGCGATCGTTCTGAGTTTATATTGGTTAGACTGGTTTGCAGCCCCTGCACAAGCACAGTTTTTTGGGAAAGCTGAAACCTTTTTCAAAGACAGCTTCCGTGGTTCAATAACCAATGGTAACGATCCCAACTTCGCAATAAGTTTGATATTTAATGTGTTGCGGGCAATTTACTTACTCTATATTGCAATTTCCTTAGTTGGTGTGATTAACGCAGTGCGTAAAGATGAAGATTGGCAAAGTATCGCCAGAACTCCCCTACTAGTGGTTGTTGCTGTTACCATTGCTGATGTACTCACAGGCTTTGTAATTGGCACTGGCCCTAATAAATAATTCAGATATTTCAAATGCCTCAAGAGCAGGAACAAGAATTTCGTCCAGTCAATCAGGTTCTAGGAAGCCAACCTTCACTAGGGCCAATTCCTGCCGATCAAATTCTTCCTTGGACGGTAATCGCCTTAGCCTCCTACTTTACTATCAATGGAATTTTCGGGGGGTTTTTCCAAGAAGAATTTCAAAAATGGTTGTGGACAGTACTAATGACTGGTTGGGGAATCGGAACTTGGTGGATATTAACTGGTGGTAGGAGTTGGAGTTTTTTAAGTAAATTTATCGGGGTTCCCACTTGGACAAGAGGCTTTGCTCGTTATCAAAGCTTATTGGAAGTTAACCATGAAGCAAAAAATCGGAAAACAAAGCGTCAGCGTCGCCGGAAATGAAAGTAGATTAACACCATTTGAAGATGCCTTGCACTTGGCAACAATGCTGCGTGTTGCAATGAATGGACGTGATATTGGCGCTTACCTGTTGACAAAAGGTACTCAAAAAGATCGGTTCTGCTTTGTTTTTGGTTTTGATTGTAAGGGAATTCATACCACCTTAAGACCTGAACAAATTGATACACTTTTTAATAACATTGAAGCCGGATTAAAAGACATTCCTAGTGGTGAAAGGATGACGCTGCACTTGGGTTCTTTTAGTTCAGATAAAGAGCGCCAAAAAGAGTTAGCAACATTAATCAAAAATGCATCATCGCGAGATATCAAATATTTGTTAATGGCGGAGAGAGCCAGAATTAAAGAACTGACTGTTTCTGGGATTCGTAAACCTAAATTTTTGCGGATTTATGTAACTTACACCATTGAATCTAACTCGCAACACGCAGATGATTGGATAGAAAAGCTTTTAGTCAAAGCTGAATCCTGGTGGTTGAAATTTAAAGGCGATCTTTTAGAAGTAGAAAATCAACGTATTGAAAGCCTGATTACAAATGCTTACAACCAGGGTTTTCTGCGGTGGGAACAAATCTTATCTAACAAAATGGGATTGGATGTCAAACCTTTGACTGCTAATGAACTCTGGGGAGAAATCTGGAAAAGGTTTAATGATACGCAGCCAATAGATATTCCCCAGTTAATGACTTTAGATGAAGAAGGATTACACGAACAAGTCAATTCAGATTTAGCGAGTACTAAATTACTTCTAGACAATATCCACGGCACAACTTTGCTGATGGAATCTAGTGTACCTTGTGCCGATCGCCGCTGGGTTAATGTTAATAATCGTTATATTGGCGCATTGTCATTTCTCGAAAAACCCGGTGGTTGGACTAATAAATCGGCTCAACTGCGCTATTTATGGGAACTGTTGGCCAGAGAAACAGTAGTAGATACAGAAATTTTTTGTGAGTTGACTGCTGCCAATCCAGCATTGGTAAAAACGACTCTGCAACGAGTCCTGAAGCAGTCAAACATGACAACAATCCTGGCTCAAGAAAAAAGTAAAACTATTGATGTCAACGCTCAATTAAAATTGAAGAAGTCGGTAGCAGCACAAGAACAGTTATTTGAAGGTGCAGTCCCGATTTATACGAGTATTGCCATTTTAGTACATCGTTCAACTTTAGAAAAATTAGATGAGGCGACAAGATATATTGAAAACTGTTTTCAACGTCCAGCTAGGGTAATTAGGGAAACTGAATATGCTTGGAAAATTTGGCTGCAAACTCTACCGATAGTTTGGGAGGGTTTATTAGCAACACCCTTCAACCGTCGCCAGCTATATTTAACCAGTGAAGTTCCAGGATTAATGCCTCTAGTTTTAAGTAAAAAAGGTGATAGACAAGGCTTTGAGTTGATTGCTGAAGAAGGCGGAACACCCATACATTTAGATTTATTTAATCAGCACAAAAATTTAGCTTTGTTTGCCACAACTCGTGCTGGTAAATCGGTGTTAGTGTCAGGAATTTTAACTCAGGCTTTAGCGCATGGGATTCCGGTTGTGGCGTTAGATTTTCCTAAACCCGATGGGACATCTACTTTCACTGACTATACAGAGTTTATGGAGGGAAATGGAGCCTATTTTGATATTTCCAAACAATCGAATAACTTATTTGAACAGCCAGATTTACGATCGCTAGAAGCAGAACAACAGCGCGATCGCTTTAACGATTATACCGCCTTCCTGGAATCAGCGTTAATGACAATGGTTTTAGGATCGTCTACTGAAAGTCAAATTTTATCGCAAACCGTGCGATCGCTGCTCAACCTCGCTTTAGAAGCCTTCTTTAGAGATGAGGGCATCAAAGAGCGATATCGACAGGCGATGGAAGGAGGATTTGGCACTCTTGCTTGGCAGAAAACCCCCACTTTAAAAGATTTTCTCTTTTTTTGCTCGCCAGAACACTTGCAGCTAAGTTCTTTAACTGGCAGAGTCGAAGATGCTCTAAGTCAAATTCAGTTGCGCTTACGCTTTTGGCTTTCTAGCCGCGTGGGACAAGCCATTTCTGCACCATCCAGCTTTCCTACCGATGCACAACTTTTAGTTTTTGCTCTCAGAAACCTATCAGATAGTGAAGATGCAGCCGTACTATCCTTGAGTGCTTATTCCGCCGCACTCCGACGCGCATTAAGTAGTCCAGCTTCCATATTCTTTATCGACGAAGCACCAATTTTATTTGAGTTCGAGCAAATTTCTGATTTAGTTGGTAGAATTTGTGCGAACGGCGCTAAAGCCGGTATCAGAGTCATCTTATCAGGACAAGATCCTGACACCATTGCTAAATCTAAAGCTGCATCGAAAATATTGCAAAACCTGACAACACGGTTGATTGGACGCATTCAGCCAGTTGCAGTAGATAGTTTTGCAGACATCTTGAAATATCCCCGCCAAGTTATTTCTCGTAATGCCTCAGAAAGCTTTTTTCCCCGGAAAGAAGGCGTTTATAGCCAATGGTTATTAGATGATAACGGTATTTATACATTCTGTCGTTACTATCCAGGTTACGAGCAATTGGCAGCAGTTGCTAATAACCCTTATGAACAAACTGCACGTAGTCAAATGATGCAACTTCACAGCGATAAATATGAAGCAATTTCTGCGTTTGCACGTCAATTAGTGGCTACTCTACGTAGTAGTTAATCGTGAGTCAAACCATTTTTGATTTTAGATTTCTGATAGTGTAGTATTAGTGAGTTACCAATGTATTTTAGATTTACTGCACCCATTCTTGGGTTGTAGCTTAGGAATTTTAGATTTTAGAATAGCGTCGGGGATTGAACCGAAAAACTAATTCTATTATCCAAAATCAGCACGGTTCAAAAGCTAAATTTTTACCTCACTATATAATGTAGTCTACCTTTTTCAGGCACAGATATATGCGAAAAACTACCATTTTTACTTTTACCTTGCTATCTCTGGCAATATTACCAGCAGTTGCACAAATTCAGACGGGCGGATTAGGCCAGGTTTGGAGTGACTTTCAATCATATTCCCAAGATATGCAAGATTACTTTCAACATAATAATTTGAAAAATACCTTAAATTCTTTAGAACAAGGCCAGAGTCAAATTGCTATTGACAGTGCCAAGGGAGATTTGAAGATACCTAACCCTGTTGCTGCGGGACAAAAAATTCGTGATGATTCAATTAACTACTCTTATAATTCAGATGCTAAATCAAGTCGCTTTGAGAATAATGCAGCAGTACGGGGAAATTTAGTTAGTAATGAACTTAATCGTATAATTACCCGTGGAGTAGCGGTAGGTGTTCTCGGTAAAAATGGGCAAATTCGCACAAAAGCGAAATTAGAAAGTACAGAGAAATCTCTGGAAGATATTGATGGATTAGCTCAGGAAACAGAGGGTACTAATAGAACATTTCTCGATCAAATTCAACGCGGTATTAATGCAGCTAAGACAGCCGACCCAGCAGCAAATGCTATTTCTGGATTGGCAGAATTGCTGGGTTTGAGTCAAGTGCAAATGATGAAAATTCAACAGGAACAAATAAAAATTGTCGCTGAAACATTTGGTCAGACATTGCAAACAAATCAGGCTTTACAATACTCTAACTTAAATTTAGCAAACATTTCTCAGCAGACAGAAGAGGCGAATCGCGCTCGCAGAGTAGAAACATCTACTGAAGCATCGCGACTTTTACGAGCGACTTCTCAACTAGATTTGTTTGGCAGAAAAGTTAACAAGTAAGATTTTAAGAAAAAAATATCAATTTTTAGAGAAATTTTGAAATCCTTTAACTTCTGATAAACCAACCAACAGGAAATATAAAAAAACAGCCCATAAACTCAAAATGCAACTTGCTATTAAACTAATTTTTGCCCAAGTAGGTATCGATCAGATTCTCGATAGTGGTGCCGCAACTTCCCAAAGTATTGCTGAAGGTTGGGACAAACAATGGCTGGATTTATTACAAAATAACACCAGTAATAACTTGTATGGAGCGCTGACAAATCTGGGTATTTTTTTTGCTGTAGGAACGTTGTTATTTTTTATGATACAATTCCTCAAAGACTTAATATCCTACGAATATACCCGTCCCATATCAGCTTTAATTTGGCCTTTTATTGTGGTAGTACTCTTAAGTAATTCCGGCAAAGGAAGTATACTTTCTACTCTGACACTGGGAGTGCGGGATTTTTTAAACGGTGTGAATCAGCAAGTAGTAGTTTCAGCAGATGCAAATAATATATATCAGCAAGCATTGAATATGAGTGTTGCTGAAGAAGTAGCTGGTTCTTTACTACGTCCTTGCCAATCGCTAACTGGTGAGCAACAAAGTCAATGTTTTGTGAAAGCTGCTGAAAAAGTTAACGTTCTCTGGCAGAAATATAGAGAGATTTATGGAAATAAAAACTGGATAAATAGACTACAAACTAAGGTAGATAATATCAGATATGGCACTGGCATTGTATCAGAAACCTCTTTTAATTCTCTGTTAGGTTCTACAGTGCAAACGAGCATCAAAAACTTTTTAGTTTCCTTACAATATGCCTTCCAAAATTTGATAGAAGCTACTATGTTATTAATAGCAGCTTTAGGGCCAATAGCAGTAGGTGGATCTTTACTACCTGTAGCTGGTAAACCTATTTTTGCATGGCTGACTGGATTTCTATCTATTGGAATCGCCAAAATTTCCTTCAATATTATTGCTGTGCTGACTGCCGCAGTGATTGTCAATGGCCCAGGTCAAAATGCTAATGTCGATCCAGATTTAATGTGGTTCATAATTTTTCTGGGAATTTTAGCACCAATTTTATCTTTAATTGTGGCTGCTGCTGGTGGTTTTGCAGTCTTCAGCGCAATTAACAGTACGGCTTCTTTAGTTAAAGAGAGGATATAGTAAATTCAAAATTCAAAATTCAAAATTCAAAATTAATAAACTAGTTACAGGTGTTGTAATTAGTAAGTATATGCAAAACATCATATATAATAGCTGAAGTTTTTGCAGTAGGAGGTGAGGAAATGGTGCGTTTACTAGAAAAAAGACAAAAACCGGCAAGTGTTTTAACGTTTTTTGCGATCGCAACCTTCAGTTTACATATATTAGTTTTATTTTTATTCTTATTACAAGGGCTAAATATTCGCCAACTCAGTTTGAGAAAACCTCCTAACTTTGTGCAATTAATCAATGGTAAACCAGTAGCTAATATTGATGATTTAGCAAGAGAACCAGAAGCAATTCGCCAATTTATCAGCAAAACGATGATCTCAATGTTTAGCTGGTCTGGAACCTTACCACCACAAAATATTGAAGAAGTCGCAAGCCCAAAATCTGATTTAGGAATACTGATTAACACACCTCAAGGTGGTAGCCAAAAAATTACTACCAGCAGTTGGGTAGCTAGTTTTGCTTTATCAGAAGACTTTCGCAAAGGTTTTTTAAGCACAGTTGCAGAAATGACACCGCCAGAAGTTTTCTCGGAAAATCCCAACCAAGCGATGACTTCACAACTAGTAATTAAAAGAGTTTATCCGCCAAAACAAATTGCACCAGGTAAGTGGCAAGTGGGTATGGTAGCCGACTTAGTTCAAAAAAATCGAGTTGGTGGTGCAAGACTTATAACTCCTTTTAATAAAGATTTGCTTGTACGTGCAGCAGATTATTTCGCTAATCCCCAAGCCGACAATAGCACCGACTTGCAAAAAGCAATTTATAGTGTCCGTGCTGATAGACTAGAAATTTATGAAATTCGGAATTTATGTTTGCTAGATAACTACAATCCGAACAAAAATCAATCACAACAATGCATAACTGGACAAACATCTGATAGTTTTATCAGATAATCGATTTTTTACATTAAGATAGTTCAATTTATACGATTCATTATTAATGCAATTACTCAAACCAGAAAATAATAAAAAAAATAGCCCTTTACCGTTGTTGGCAGTAGGAACCTTTGGTTTACATGTATTTACCTTACTGTTACTAATATTTCACTGGTCTATGTTACAACAGTTAGGCCGACAACTCACACCTCAAAGTTTAGTGCAACTTGTTGATGGTCATGCGATAACGGTAGACCCCCAACCCAATTTAGAGCGGCAACCAGAGACGATTCGGCGCTTTGTGGGTGAAACTATGAGTTTAATGCTTACCTGGTCACAACAACAGCCGCCAACACAAGTCTGGGAAATTACTTCACAACTGGTAGCTGATGATTTTAAAGATAAAATGAAGTCAGAAATTACTAATTTAAATCCAGATAGCCAATTTGAAAATGTTAATCGAGGAGCTGAGAATGTTTTAGTAATCCAAAAAGTTTCTCAACCTCAAGAAATAAGTAATGGAAGCTGGAAAGTAGAGATACTTGCCAATCAATTAATTTTTAACAGTTATGATAAATTAGGGAAATCAGTTTCCTTTAATAAACAAATTTTAGTTAGAGCAATAGATCGACCTGTAACTTCACTACCAAATGCAGCACTACCGTCGCAGTTTGCAGCTTACCGCCTTGGAGAAGCCAGATTAGAAATTTATAATATATGTGAAATTAAAGATAATAATTGTTCTGGAAATCCAAACAAGGCTCTACCATGACCCGATACTCAATTCCTGCCGAAACGCCTCCCCAAAATGGATTTACTCTAACTACCGACGATCGCCAACCAGAAGTAGAATCTGTAGATTGGGAATCGCGGATGTCAAAGTTGGTCGGCTTTGAAGAAGAATCTTCTTCTAGTGACACTGAAAAATCAGAAGACTCTGCAACGCCGCCAGAGTCGCTATCTCTTCCACAAGAAGTTCAGACCAAGCAAGCACTCTCATCTAATCCCTTTGCCAAGTTAGGCTTGGTAGGGGCTGCTACCTTAGCGATCGTTTTGGTAGGTGGTGTGTTTTTGTCTCAGTTGTTCAGTGGTAGCAATCAAAAGCCAAAAACTATTGTTTCTCCACCAGTGCAAGAGCAGCCTACTGATGAATCCATATCTCAACAGATGGAAGCCCAAGTAGATACTCTCAAAACGAAATTAGCCTTGACTGAACAAGCACAGATGGTGAAAGATGCCCAACAACAGCTGAGAATTGCCAAATCAACGCCGACAGTAGCTTTACGACAACCCTCAGTTAGCCAGAAAGCGATCCCAACACCTCCACCAACAGCTTACGTCCCTCGGACAGTGACAGTTGAGCGCATCATTAGAGTACCTACTTCTCAACCTTCGCGATCGCCTCAGCTACCAGTTGTGAACCCCACTCAACCAGTAGTTAATGTAGCTCCAGTAACTCCACCATCTCCACCAAGCCCATTTGCAGAGTGGGCAAGATTAGCAAAGTTAGGTAGCTACGGTCAAGTCAATCCTAGCAATCAACCTACTAGTAACATAGCTACTTTGGAACCTGCAACCAATGCGCCGCCACAGCAAGAGGCAACAAATCCCAATCCCGAACAAAACACCCCACAACCGGAAAATTCTGCGGTAAGCCAAGCTCAACCGCAGGGAGAGAAATCTGTAGCAGTTGGGAGTAGTGCTAAAGCTGTGTTAGCGACAGCAATATTTGGAGAAACTACTAATAAATCAGGCGGTGGTGATGCAGAAGAAGCGAAAAACGTATTTGTGATCCGATTGAAAGAACCACTAAAATCTACCGATGGTGCGATCGCTTTACCTGCAAACACCGAATTTTTAGCTGAAATTGGTTCGCTTTCCGAACAAGGTCTTTTGCAGATGAACGTAGTCAAAGTTATCTCGCAAAATAATGGCAACCCCACAGAACGAAGCTTACCCAACAATGCAATTATTCTTCGCGGTACTCAAGGTAAACCTTTAATCGCAAATAAATATCCCGGTCAAAGTTCCTCCATAGCCTCGATGGATGCAGGACTATTTGTTTTGGGAGGTATTGCTAAAGCAGCAGAGTTAATAAATCGCCCTGATACCAGAGTTCTGCCTTTATATGGCGGTAACCTCAGCAACATTGACTCTAACGGCAATCCTATCGAGAACGACAACAACGGCAACAACGGCAACAACGGCAACAACGGCAACAACGGCTACGTTACTGGTTATACTACTATCACTGAAAATAGACGTAACCTTGCAGCTGGTCTTCTGGAAGGTGGTATGAACTCTGTAGTACCCCAAATTGCCCAGCGTAATCAACAGGCGATCGCCCAAATGCAACAGCAAGGTGGTGTGTGGTTTTTAGCAGCAGGCACAAATATTGAAATATACGTTAATCAACCAACTCAATTTTAAGGGTTAATATTTATAGCAATTTTAGATATTTGCAACCATGAAAAAGAATATTAAATTGTCAGGAGATAACCCAAAACGTTCTTATTTCCTACCTATAGCTTCCTTAATTTTCTCGGTTGCTATGTTCTGGTTGGTAGGTCGTGCTGTAGCTAATAACGCCGTTCTGCGTTCCATCTTTTCCTGTCAAGCACAAGGTTTAGGGGGACTTGTACCTACGGTTGATGTCTGGTATCAACAAGGAACAAACTTAAGTTTTATTCCGGCTGGAGAAGTAATTAAAAAAGTTTGGTTAAATGACCCATCACAGGTAAGTATGGATTTTGATGGGCCAGTATGTATGCAGTTCGGTCAAGAAGCTAATAATAATTCAGGAGATTGTAAAAACTCCGCAGCAAATGTAATTCAACTCAGACGAATTCAAAAACTGGACATACCTGGACTTCCTCCCACTAGCAATACACTTTTAACAGTTGTTACTGAAGCGCAAGGTAAAAATAAGTTGTATACTTTTAAAGTGATATATAAAACAGATAATCCTGAATATCACACCTTAGCAATTTTTCCCGATCCTTCTGGACAGGAAGGAGCTTGTTCGAGAGTTTTACAATAAAGTTATAGCAAAATTACCTGATAGCCACAGAAGTTTCGCCTCAAAAAAAGCATTAATATCTATGTATATCTGCATTGTGGCCGATCGAAAGCCCTGTTATAATTCCCTGCTTCTAAAAAACGGTTATACCAATTCTCTAAGAAAATGCGCCTAATTATTTTGGGAGATAGCGAATTATCTTAAGAAAACCTTTGCGTACCTACCCTGCAAGAAAGCGTACCACTTCGTGGAAGCAAGCTACGCGTAGCGTCTCGTAGATAAGCGCCTATGCGCTAACCTCCGTGTACCTACCCTGCGGGAAGGCGTACCACTTCGTGGAAGCAAGCTACGCGTAGCGTCTCGTAGAGAAGCGCCTATGCGTTGAAAAAAAATCTAGGATTTGGCGCTGCTTTATAAAAAAACGGTATTAGGAAAAATTTAAGTCTTTGGGCAGTTTTCTTTCTTTACGTAGCACGGTTAAGATGACGTGTGAGCTAATCTTATAGTGCAATCAATTGAAAAACGCTATAACTTAACAGATTTAACTGACTCAGGCAGTTTTAGCCGACATCTTTATAAATGTTCAGACAAAAACTAACCACAATTTCCAAATCCGTGTAAATATAAAGAAAAGCTTAAGAGGTTACAGACTCATGGTGACAGCGAAAATGATGCAACAGCTTTGGGCTGTAATCGAGTCTACCCAGGTCAATACCCTGCTCCAGTTTGACGATGCTGCTTTAGTACAATTGCTTCTCCAGCAGTTAAAAGCGAAGCAGGGGCTTGATTCCCAGGCAGATAGCACGCTCAATACTTACATAAAATCTAAACTGCCTCTAATTCGTGATACGGCTGAAGGTCGATTATCTTGAGGGCAAGGCGGCAATCATTAGTCCGAAAAATCAAATGATTGCTCGCTACCAAGCATACGCTCAGAGTTGAAACAGTGGAATATTATGAATAACTGGCTAGTAATTGCCCTAGTAGCTTATCTAATTGGAGCAGCGATTGAAGGGGTGAGTACAGCCAGTCAGCTATCTCATTCAATGCCAGAACTAGCTAAAAACACACAAGCTCATCCTTCAGAGTCTGACACTGAGTTTAGTTCAAGTTGGCGAGTTCTGGCCGCCATCGCCTCAGTGAGTATTTGTGGAGCTTTTTTGTGGCCTTGCCGCCTTTTCCACCGTTTAATTAAAGGCAATGTTCGTTCGTAAGCCTAAAATATCAATACAGTAATTTTGAAAGAAGCTCTCTCCTTCTGAGAGATGAGTTTTGAGTTTGGCTCTCGTTTACCTATGATGCACTTTGTTCGGGTTCTGTCGCTACAGGTTGCCCAATTTTTGGCTCCGTTCCCGCAAACAGTCGTTCGATATTAGTGCGATGGCGCAAAATCACATACAACCCGCCGGCAATCCCAAACAGAATATAGGGTAAGGGTTGATGCAAAATTACCATGAAAATGGAAACTGCGATCGCACCTACAATTGAACTTAAAGAAACAATTCGCGATATTGCTACAACGACGGCAAACACACCCGCTGTTGCTAAACCTATCTGCCAACTCATTGCCAACAAAATTCCCAAGCTGATAGCAACGGATTTACCACCAGTAAAGCCTAAAAAAATTGATTTACTATGTCCCAGAATGGCAGCTAACCCAGATATTGTGACTAACCACGGTTGCCATAGTTGTACATCTACCGTTGGAGGGATATAATTTTTAATTGGTTCAAAGTTGAACAACCAATAAACTAGAGCGATCGCTAATACTCCCTTTAAGGAATCAAGTACTAAAACCAATGCTCCTGGCCCTTTACCCAAAGTTCTTAATACATTAGTTGCGCCAGTGGAACCGGAACCAACTTGCCGAATATCAATACCTTTTAACTGCTTCACAGCAATGTAGCCAGTGGGAAAAGAACCCAGCAGGTAAGCTATGACCACAATTGCTCCGCACAGAGTTAACCAAATAGCCATAATACAATTCAAAATTCACGCATTCAAAATTCAAAAAAGTCAAGAGATATTACTCTTGACCAATGACCAATGACTAATGACTAATGACTAATGACTCATTTAAAAGTCATCATCATAGTTTCTCATGGTTTTGGGGTCAGGAGCAAAAGCTAACCACAAGGGAAATTGCAGCAGTGACAAACTGATTTGCTCTTCTGAATCGTCAATGATAATTAAAGGCAATTGATTGGCTTTCGTCAATCGGTCTGCTTTTTGAGCGAGAGCGTCAGACGCCTCAAATAATACCACACCCCGGTCTGGGCCGAAATCTGGGCGACCGATTCCTAGACAATCTTGCAAGCCGCGCCGCCATTCACCTAATCGCTCCGGTGTATTAGCTAAGACTAAAGTACGGACGCGATCGCCATACAGCTTGTGTAATATCGAAATTGCAGCTGAGGCAATCAAAATATTTTGTAACCGGCTACCCATTGTCCGCAAACCACCCCGTCCTCCTTGGGTAAAAAACCAGTTGGAGATTCGTTCAGCGTGGATTGGTTCAAAGGTACGGCGTAGTTGCCACGGTGGCCCGTAGTAATCTGGTTTATTGCGGTATTGGTCAATGAGGCGGCGAATTTGCTTTGTCGTATCTTGAAACTGCTGTTGGGCAAATTGAGGTATTCCAGGTTGGGGTTCAGCTGGTTTAGGCTCTTTTACAGCTGGTTTTTCTCGTTCCACTACACTTGGCGTTAGTTGCAGCTGTTCAGCAGCAGAGGCCAAATCCTGTAAGCTACCCGTGAGATAGTCTTTAAAACCTTGCACCCGAATTGCCAAGTCTTGGGATGTACCAGCAAAAGTAGTTCGCATCTCATTGCGGATACGTTCTTGACGGCGTTCTAGTTGTTCTACAGAAATTTGCAGGGTTTGTTTACGTTGTTCTAACTGCACCAGCGACTCTTGCACGATTCGCCCCAGTGAGGTTTGAGTTTCACTCACCTGTGTCTGAAGCTTTTCGTAAGAAGCTTGCAGCTTGGCTATTTCTGACTTGAGAACTGCTTCAGCACTCTGCAACTCTGCTACTCGCTGCTCTGCTTCTGCATATAGTGAATTATTTCCCGATCCTATTTCAGACCCCAGAGCGACATTTTCTACTTCTAACTGCGCTACAAACTCGCCATTTGAATTTTCTGTTAGCTCTACTGTAGAATCTACCACTTCTGCATTGGAAATGAGTGGCTCAAAAGTTGTGTAGTCCTCTGATGAGCTAATGGCTTTTGTGTCTACCACTGACTCAACTGATGGATTTACTGGATGTTCAACTGCATTGTTCTCTTCTGGTTTTTCTGTCAACCGCTCATCAATTGGTTCTGGGGTTTGAGATGCCTCTGGGTTCATAAACAATAGTGTAATTCCTATGACGCGAATAAATAGCTTTCAGAAATATTACAATTGACCTGCCATAAAAGTCCTGAGCATGAGTGCTGAGTTCTGAGTCTATATCAAAACGACTCAGAACAGATGGCAATCAGCACTAAATACGCGGACAACGTTGTTCTAAACAAGTTTTCAAGGTGTTGGGGTCAAATAAAATCGGCAAAAAGTGAATACTTTTAATTTCTTTAAAGTAAAACAAAATGGGGACTCTATTCCAAAAGATCCGCCAGTTTTGCCATTCTTGGTAGGGAAAGCGTCGAATCAATTTTTCGCCTCTGTAAATATCTAAGTCAGTAGCGGTAAATTGCAAACGCAGCGTTAACGCCTGAAACATGAGAAACAAACCAAACAGCGTGAAAACGGAGCCTACCCAAGGTTGTACCAACAATAGTGGAATTGCGGCAATCACTAACACTATCGGTATGTTGTAACTAGGCTTGAGTTCCACAGTTGATGTGGAGTTAGAAGCAAATGAACTGGTCACAGTCTTAAATCCTGCTTTGTTTATTAGGCATCTCTCCTATTTTAGGAGTCAGGAGTCAGGAGTTAGAAGTTAAGAGTTAGGAGTGAGGAGTTTTAACTCATAACTCATAACTCTTAACTCCTCCCTTCTTACTTCTATAGCCCTATGAATGCACTGCCAGTCCCCTGAAACATTAACCAAGAAAGAAAGAAGTTGCTCACAAATATAATCAGCAAGGCAGTCACAACAGCTGTTGTAGTTGACTGTCCTACACCTTTGGCACCTCCTGTTGTCGTCAACCCCCAACTGCAACCAATTACAGCAATTAAAATGCCAAAACAACAAGCTTTAATCATGGCGCTAAAAATATCCCAGATGCCAAGAAAGTTACGGGCTGAGTCGAGAAATACCGTATCAGACAGGTTGTAGATATTTGTCGCAACTAAAAATCCTCCGAACATCCCTGTCACCAAAGACAGAAGGGTTAAAATTGGTAGCATGAAACAGCAAGCAAGAACGCGGGGGATAACCAGATAATCAATTGGATCTGTTCTCAACATCAACATGGCATCGATTTGTTCTGAGACTCGCATGGTACCGATTTCTGCTGCAAAAGCAGAACCGACTCGCCCGGCCAAAATCACTGCTGTCAACACAGGAGTGAGTTCTCGTGTCAACGCTACAGAAAGGACTCCGCCGATAATGTTTCCGGCACCAAAGTTAATGAATTCTCGCGCCACCTGAATGGTAAACACCGCACCAACGAAAATAGCCGTCAATAAGGCAATAAATAAGGAATCTGGCCCAACTGCTGCCATTTGTTCTAAGGTATTGCGCCGATGGATTTTGCCTCTCAATAGGTGAACTAGTACTTGCCCACCCAGAAAAATCGCCGCCAGCAGCCGCTGACTCCATTCCCCTAAACTGGATTTGGATGTAGTCTGGTTCAATGTTCTGTAGCTAACTCGGTAACTGCCTTAAGAATAGCGGAAGTCATGGGAATGGGGAATGGGGCATGGGGCATTGGGCATTGGGCAGAGGTGCAGAGGTGCAAAGGGGCAGAGGGGAAAACTTACTGCAACTTCTCCCCTGCTCCCCTGCTCCCCTGCTCCTGTGCTCCCCTGCCCTCATCTCCCCTGCTCCCCTGCCCTCATCTCCCGACTTCCCCAAAAAGACTGAATATTAACTTAGATTAAAGATGTTCTCAGAAAATAAAGCTGTTCTTAAACGTGCTGCAAAGCAATAAATAAGTAGTACTCTTGGTTATAATCTCCATTATGCAAGGGTTTTGTAGATTTCAGCCGCTTTTTTTATCCCCAGCATGGGCTGTAACTGCTAGCCTTTTATTTTAATGAAAACTTAAGATTTTTGACAGATTCGCTGCTCTGGAGCGATCGCTCGTATTGTAGAAAATGACAAACCGCTATCTTGCTCTTGTCATCTCTACTCACGGAGTTTGTCTTAAATGACTATTTTCACTAACTTTCTCCGCTCTCTACTACTCACAATCATTTTTAGTTTTGTCCTTCCCATGTTTTTCGTTGGCGGCGGATTGCTCGTTCTATCCCTCATTGGGCACTTCCCTGGCTTACAAGACTTCACTGAGGCGATCGCAACTCAGATTATCCATTTTCTCGCCACCTTCGGCAGTGGAACTCCCCTATGCGGATTATTTGTAATTAGCTTAACCTGTAGTTTCGTTGGGGCACTGTTTGATATGTTTGTCTATTATCGGTATCAAATTTTACGAATAGATTCTTAAGTAGTTAAATCGCTTCATCAGGAGATTATGGGGCTGTAGAAGACAGGAAAAAGTGATATTTCCCAGAGTGAAAGTACTACTAGTCTATAACCTAAATAGAGATTAGTGTTGCTGAATGAATTTGGATTAATTAAATTGAGTGTTGAAGTAATTGATTAAATATTTATATATTCATTAGTTATTAGTTATTAATTACTGACAACTAGTAAACGTGCGCGAACGCAAGTAAAACCAGTCCTCAAACATTCAAAAAGCCGGAATAACAAGGCATTGAGAAGTTTTAATTTTGCAAAATAGCTAAAATAGCCTTTCTAAATCATCAGGTTAACGCTAAACTAGAGTTTGGCATTTTATGCTAGCTGCAATCTTTGAGGATTTGATTAGTATTAATCGAGAATATCAAATAAAACTCACTGAAAAATATAAAAATTTCCTTAAAATTCTGATGAACACAATGCCTGCTCATGTTTCTTAACAGAGGAAAGCAGGTCGTCTGACCGTTGGGGATATTATATTGAATTTATTACGAGGTATGTTGACAGCTCATGGTTTGGCCGTTTAAGCCCAAGTTTAGAAAACAAATTGCGCGGATTGAAATTACTGGTGCGATCGCCAGTGCTACTCGCAAACGCGTCCTAGAAGCCCTGAAAACTGTAGAAGAAAAAAAGTTTCCGGCATTATTGCTACGTATCGATAGTCCTGGCGGTACAGTCGGAGATTCCCAAGAAATCTACAGTGCCCTGAAGCGTTTACGCGAGAAAATCAAAATTGTCGCTAGCTTTGGCAATATTTCGGCTTCTGGAGGAGTATACATCGGTATGGGAGCCGAACACATCGTTGCCAACCCAGGTACAATTACGGGTAGCATTGGTGTGATTCTGCGTGGGAATAACTTGGAACGCTTGCTAGAAAAAATTGGTGTTTCCTTCCAGGTAATTAAGTCTGGCCCTTACAAAGACATTTTGGCTTTTGACCGGGAACTGACCGAACCAGAAGAAAGCATCCTGCAAGAGTTGATTGACACAAGTTATCAGCAGTTTGTCCAAACGGTAGCTGATGGCCGTTCTTTAACGGTGGAAGCTGTAAAAAGTTTCGCCGATGGTCGGATTTTTACTGGACAGCAAGCCCTAGCTTTGGGTGTTGTAGACCGCTTGGGCACAGAAGAAGATGCCCGTCGTTGGACAGCAGAACTGGTTGGTCTCGATCCAGAAAAAACTCTCTGCTATACCCTAGAAGAACGTAAACCCTTATTGAGTCGCTTTATACCAGGAAGTCGTCAGTTTTCATCAGGAATTGGGGCTGGTATTGATTGGCTCGAATTTGAAATGTCTACTAGCGGTTTACCTCTGTGGTTATATCGACCCTAAATATGAGTTAGGAGTTATGAGTGAGGAGTTAGGAGTTAAAAATCCTAACTTTTCATTCTCAACTCTTAACTCCTCACTTTTGTGTTTTAAGGAGGATTTTGGCGTGGACTGGCAAATGCGGGCTATTCGCGGAGCAACAACCGCTTCAGAAAATACTGTTGAGACAATCCGAGAAGTGGTGACAGAACTACTAGATGAACTGGAAAATCGGAATCAATTCCAGCCAACGGACATCATTAGTGTGACTTTTTCAGTGACACGCGATTTGGATGCAGTTTTTCCAGCTGCGATCGCAAGAGCGCGTCCTGGTTGGGATAATGTGGCTATGTTGGATGTGCAGCAAATGCACGTCGAAGGCAGCTTACAGCGCTGTATTCGCTTCTTAATTCACGCTTATCTGCCAACCTCCGCCTCAATTCATCATATTTATTTACGCAACGCCGCTAGCTTGCGTCCCGACTGGAGTTTGCCTCAGATACAAGCATCACAGCAAGCAGTTAAGTCAAAAGTGTAACAGGACTTAATATTTTTCAGATGAAATCCAGTTTTTCAACCGTAAATTAGAAATACGGCTGTAGTGACGAGTATTGTTTGTTGCTAAAGTGTAATTTTCTGCAACTGCAACATTAGCAATTAGTAAATCAAATTCAGCAATAGTTTGTCCTATTCTACGAAGTTCTGCTTTTAATTCACCATACTTTCTTAGAGCAGGATCGGTTAAAGGTACAACGGGTAAGTTTTGAATAAATTCTTCTGCACGAGTTAAATTTTCCACTACTCGTTGAAAATTATAAGCATCAAAATATAACTCAGCAACAGTGATGCTGCAAATATAAATTTGCTCCTCATTTAGGATTGCTATAGTTTACAATAAGTTTTGTTACATTTTTCCACCCGGAAAGAAAAATTATACAGCAGGTTGGTTTTTAAGTGAAATTAAAAATGCAGTACGGGAGCATCAGATATAAAAAGCTTCTGCCTCCTGCCTCAAAACCCGTAACTTTGTACTTCATGCAAATGAAAACTGCTATATGTATATACGCAGTTGGTATGATTATTTATGACTAAATATAGCTCCTTTGGTAGTTTCATTACTTAAGTAAGAAAGCGTAAACATTACTCGTGTAAGATAAATAAGCTGATAATCTCAGCGATTGTATCAAGTAAAAATATAGTTCTATTGGATATGCGATCGCATATCTTCTTAAAATAATGCCAAACTCCAACTTGAAAGATGACTCATTATGGTTCAAAAATGCAATTATTTACGAATTAGGTGTTCGCACATTTGCTGACAGTAATGGTGATGGTATTGGTGATTTTCCAGGGCTGACAGAAAAACTAGACTATTTACAAGATTTAGGTATTACTGCCATTTGGTTGTTACCTTTTTTTCCTTCACCACTCAGAGATGATGGTTACGATATTGCCGATTATACTAGTATCAATCCTATCTATGGCACATTAGAAGACTTTAAAGCGTTTTTGAGCGCTGCTCATCAGCGCGGTATTCGTGTAATTATAGAATTAATTATTAACCATACCTCTGACCAACATCCTTGGTTTCAAAGAGCACGTCGCGCCCCGAAAGGAAGTCCGGAGCGAGATTTTTATGTTTGGAGTGATACTCCTGAAAAATACCAAGAAGCGCGAATTATCTTCCAAGATTTTGAGACATCTAACTGGGCTTGGGATTCAGTTGCCAAAGCTTATTGCTGGCATCGTTTCTATTCCCATCAGCCGGATTTGAATTATGACAATCCCTTGGTGCGCGAGGCAGTATTTGATGTTCTAGATTTTTGGTTGGAGATGGGTGTAGATGGACTACGTATGGATGCTGTGCCTTATCTCTACGAACGGCAAGGAACGAACTGCGAAAACTTACCTGAAACCCATGCGTATTTGAAGGAATTGCGATCGCACATCGACGCGAAATTTCCTAACCGGATGTTACTAGCTGAGGCGAACCAATGGCCTGAAGATGCAGCCGAGTATTACGGTGCAGGGGATGAGTGTCACATGAACTTTCATTTTCCCCTAATGCCGCGTTTGTTTATGGCAGTGCGGATGGAAGATAATTTCCCGATTGTAGATATTCTTCAGCAAACTCCATCGATTCCTGATAACTGTCAGTGGGCATTGTTCCTCCGCAACCATGACGAACTGACTCTAGAAATGGTGACAGATGAAGATCGCGATTTTATGTATGGGGCCTACGCACAAGACCCAATGATGCGGGTAAATTTAGGCATTCGCCGCCGATTAGCGCCGCTTTTGGGCAACGATCGCCGCCAAATTGAGTTACTCAATAGTTTACTATTATCTCTGCCAGGAACCCCCGTACTTTACTACGGTGATGAAATTGGCATGGGAGATAACGTTTATCTAGGCGATCGCAATGGTGTTCGCACACCTATGCAGTGGAGTTCTGACCGCAACGCTGGTTTTAGTCGCGCCAACCCGCAACGCTTGTATCTACCCGTCATCGTTGACTCAGAATATCACTACGAAGCACTCAACGTCGAAGCCCAACGGACTAATAGCAATTCTCTTTGGTATTGGATGAAACGTTTACTCGCTACTCGCAAACGGTTTGCGGCATTGGGTGAAGGGCGTTTTGAATTGGTACAGTCTAATAATCGCAAAGTTTTTGCCTTCAGCCGGATTACCTCTGAAGAAGATGTCTTAGTAGTAGCAAATTTATCTCGTTACGTACAAACGGTGGCGTTAGATTTATCAGCCTTCAATGGACTAATACCAATAGAAATTTTTGGTTCCACTGAGTTTCCACCGATTACAGAATCGCCCTATTTCCTCAGCTTAAGTCCTTACGGGTTTTACTGGTTCACCTTACAACGTAAACCTAGCTCAACTCAAGAGCCTAAACCCCAAGCAGATTTAGTAACTCTGCTGGTAAATGGTTCATGGCAAAATGTGATTGGGCAACGAGAGTCAAAAAGCGTTCTAGAATCAACACTGCGGGATTACCTCTATACCTGTAGCTGGTTTGGCGGCAAAACTCAGACTGTACAATCAGTACAAATCATTGAAGCGATTTCTTTACCCTATAACCAGCAGATAGCTCAAATTGTTTGGTTGCAGGTAGATTATAGCCAGGGAAACCACGAAACTTATCTGTTATTTCTTGCCTATGCAGAAGGTGAGCAAGCAACGCATCTTTTGGCAGAAATGCCGCAAGCTATAATTGCACGGCTTGAGGTGCAAGGCAAAATAGACACTCCTCCACCCAACACTCAAGAAGTTGGAATTTTATTTGATGCTTTAGCAGACAAAAACTTTCTCACCTCACTGCTAGATGATGCGATCGCTAATCATCACTCTTATAAAGGGATAACCGGAGAATTATTTGGCACTACTACTGATTCATTCTCCGAATTGCGCCGACAGTTAACCAATCATGAGCCGACTGTTCTGAATAAAGAAGAACAAACCAATACTTATATAATTTATGGCGATCGCTTGTTGTTGAAACTCTTCCGCAAAGTCGAGGAGGGTTTGCACCCAGATTTAGAAATCCGGCGTTTCCTATACCAGAAAAAATGCTTGCAAAACTCAGTTTTCCTAGCTGGTGCTTTAGAGTACCGCCGTGCAAATAAAACAGGCAATAAAACTGCCCTACCTACGACTATAGGTATATTACAAGAGTTTATTTTAGATATCCGTAGTGGCTGGGACTACACACTTGATAGTTTGCAAAAGTACTTTGATTTAGTGACCACAGAACACGCCACTATTGCCGAAGTGCCTCTGCCATCAGGTTCTTTGTTGGATTTACAGAGAATTGAGATTCCCGAATTGGCAATTGCAACTATCACTTCTTACTTGCAAAGTGTTGAGCTATTGGGTAAATCCACAGCTGAATTCCATATAGCGCTGGCTACAAATATAGATAGCTCAGACTTTGCTCCAGAATCTTTTTCATCGCTTTATCAACGTTCGATATATCAAAGTGCACGTAACTTAACTGGACAAGTATTTCGGTTGTTAAAAGAACGAGTAAAATACTTGCCAACGGATACTCAACCATTAGCATTAGAAGTTCTTAATAGCCAAGATAAAATATTAGAACGCTTTCAGTTAGTTGTCGGGCAAAAAATTACTGCATTGCGGACTCGTCATCATGGAAACTACCATTTAGCGCAAGTATTTTACACAGGAAAAGACTTTATTATTCCTGATTTTGAAGGTAAAGCAGATCGTAGTTTCAGCGAACGACGCATAAAGCGATCGCCTCTACAAGATGTAGCAGGAATGTTACTATCTTTCAACTATGCAGTTAACCAAGCTCTGGGCTATCAAGAAGAATCTGGAATGATCCGGCCTGAAAATTTACCCCTTATAGAACAATGGGGACAGTTTTGGTATACCTGGGTCAGTACTAGCTTTTTGAACTCTTATTTAGAAACTGCTAATCAAGAATCTTTCCTTCCAAACACAAGAGAAGAACTAGATGTGCTGCTTTTTGCCTATCTTCTAGAACAAGCGATTGATGCACTAGGCTATGAACTAAATAATCGCTCCGATCGGGTAGAAATTCCACTCCAATTTATTCTGCGATTAGTGAGTGAAACTGCTTAAACAGTTTTTCCTAGTACGAACAAAATCTGCTTTTGCAGGTTTTAAAGCGTAGTACGGAAATCTTAACTGTAGGTTGGGTTGAACTTTAGTGTTACCCAACAGAGGCGGGAATGTTGGGTTTCGTTCCTCAAACGCCACTTGCTTCTCGTGTCGGAGACGCTACGCGTAGCTTGCTTCCCCGTTCGCGCTAGCGTCTCCGAAGGAGAAGGGGTACAAGCCGGGGAACCCGTCCAACGCAGTAGCTCCCCAACCTACAACTACAACTTTTAAACCTGAATGAGGTGATGCGATCGCGCTTGATAAATTAATGTGAACACTGCGATGTATACTTCCTAAATCTACGTCCAATCGGTATCAATTGATTTGCTTCTGGAACTCCTAATTTTTTGGTTTCCTCTTTAGCTATAACCATAATTTGCATCAAGGTTATAGCCTGACGCAAAACATCACTTTTACTTGTGCCTATTTTATTTGCTAATTCGTCTAATATTTGATTTAGTTCAGGTGACAAATCTAAGTTTAAGTGAACCATCTTTTGAGTGTTAGTCATGGTTCCATCCTTGTGTAAAATCTTAACTACAGGAAAAAATTGATGACTTGCAGGATAAGCTATAGTTCTAAGTCTTCATCAAATATTAATTCAATGTCTCTTGCACCATGAATGACCCGTAGAATATCAATTGCTGATTCAGTGATGCGGTAAAAGATAAGATATTTTTGAAATCCTTTGATAGATATTTGTCGAATTTCTGCTAGATTTGGATGGACAAATTTACATGGTTTTCCAATAGCCGGGGTTTTTGCTAATTGTTTAAATGTTCCTTCGGCTGCTGTTAAAAAGCGGTCTGAAACATTTAAGTTATCTTGTGCTATGTACGTTGCTAAGTCTATTAAGTCCCGGATAACTTGAGGTCTTTTTTTTATTTCAAACATCACGGCTAAATTGCATCTTGATGTTTGTTCATTCTTTCTCGGATTGTTTGACGTATATCTTCCCAATCTTGAACAGTCATTTCTGTTGCATTCCCAGAGTTTAATCCCTCCAGAAGCATTGTTTCTAGACGTTCTTTAGCTCTCTGTTTTTGGTCTTGTCGCACTAATTCACGAAAATATTCGCTAACACTGCTATAACCACCTTGAGCTACCTGTTCTTCTATATAAGCTCGCATGGTGTCAGGTAAGGAAATATTGATACTTTTCACGAGGGTTAGTTTTTGAATCTGTTTTTCTATATTATGGCAGTTTTTGCCATTTTATGCCATTGCACAGAAGATGTTATTTGCTATTTAACTGTGGTAATTGTTTCACTCCACAGCATACAAGTACGCCCTATTGTTAGAAGAGAAATTGCGCGATCGCGGCTGATAAATTTATAATTACTTCAAAATAGGAGATTTTCAAAAGGATAACTTTGCTTCCAACGATAGGTATTAAAGTCACGCTGATCTACTGAAAAAATGCGTCCATGCCCTAAATGTTCTGCTAAAATTACTAGGGAAGCATCAGCCAAATCCATTGGAAGATCAGCATATTTTTTCATTAATTCAATAATTCGAGCAGTATGGTTAAGTTCTAAATTAAAAATCGTAAATAATTCTTCTTGCAGACTATTTATAAAAATAATTTCAGCTTCAACTCCCTTGCGAGTTAGCAAAAGATAACAAGTTTCTGTGACAACACACCATGTTGTAATTAAAGGTTCATTATATTGTTTTAAAGCCTGTTTTGCTTTTTCGTGGTAGGTGTCTTTTTTATCAATAAGGGCTAACCAAAATCCTGTATCAACGATGATCATATTTATTATCTAATGTATTAGATAAAACTTCTTTATAGGTTGTTGATAAATTTTCGTCAACAGAACAAAAACCAATTAATCCAATTTCATCAAACTTTTCATAGAGACTTTTTTCTTGACTATGATTTTCTGATTCTGTTTGTGGATAACGCTTTTTGAGTAATTGAATAAAATCTAGTAGTAATATTTGAGCTTCTTCTGGTAAAGTATCAATATCTCTATATATTTCTTCAAATTTTATCAGCATAATTAACTTCTAAATTGAGAAAAATTTTCGGGATGACCCTATTATAGACTAATTTTAAGCTTGGGTGAGGTGACGCGATCGCTCCTGATAAATTAATGTAAACAATGCGATGTATACTTCCTAAATTTATTCTCTTGAGTGCCTAACGATTGAATCGGTGGCTAAAAAAAAATTATTCCCGTATTATGCCGTAGTCAAAAGCTGTATTAAGTATATTATATAGTATCTAAAGATGAATTATTTTCATACCCTTGCTCATATCAGCTAGCATTTCTGATGCAATTCTTCGATGACATTTTTCTGGGGTATGCTCAGAACATAGCAAGCATATCCTTTGATTATTGAGTAGAGTTTTGTTTAACTGTTCCAATGCTTTTCTATTTTTAATAAGACTTCGATATGAACATTGATATTCTTCCCACTCCCCGGTTGTATGATACTTATCACGTATGTCTTTCGTTGGAGCAAAGTGAGTCCAATGTTCATATTTAATTTCTATAAGACTGAGAAAATATTCTAAGTCCTTTTTTTTAGTAAATCCTGCCAATTGACCTGTGTTGTTGAGACGGACATCCGCTATTAAATCTATTTTTTCATTTTTTAATAATTCAAAGAAGTGTTGTGCAGATTTTTTAGTAAATCCAATAGTATATATAATTTCCATATCTTAAGAATTCATCAAAATAGTGAAGGTTGAAAGTAAATTTGAATTAAAGAGGCATCTTCGAGTTTTCCACTAGCACGAATATGGCTGATTTTTATGTTATTTATTTTGTACTTTTCTGGAAATTTGTGTAATAAAGTATGAACGATTATTTTATGTCGATGACAGCGACGAGGGTCTTCTTCACTGCACATTATAGCAGTAGGTTTAGTAAAGCCTATATGCATAAGCTCTAACACTGCATTATTATATTTCTCATTTGAATCATACCTGTCATCTTCTCTAAAGCCTATAGAATTTTTTAAGTCATCCCGGCGACCTCCTAAAGTATCTCCCATCCAAATATAATCAATTCCATGTTGGGATAATTCTGAAGAAATATGACCCTTGGCAAAATTTTTGTTGTACTTACTATGGGGAATACTTCTTACATCGATAATACATAAAATACCGTTCGCTTTCAGAAGCTCTAAGAATTTATTAGTGCTAAGGTTGGAATGACCTATAGTAAATAAAATTAAAAAATTTTCATTCTGAATCAAATTATCTTTAGATTTCATGCTCTATTATTCTCATACATAATCGTTAAAATCATATCCTAAATCGTCAAAACATTTTCCTTTCAACCAATCTGGAACTGAAAAAATTCCAGAAATTTGTCGCCACACTTGACCTCTCCATTCTCTTGTAATACCAATTCTAATAAATATATCTTTTCCTTGTAATGCTTTAGTTAATCTTCCTTTTAAGTTTACTCTATCTGTTTGCCAAAGATATTTACAAGCTGCCAACCAATTTACATCTGTTATGGGTAAATGACAATGATAATCACCACTCTCGTCGTAAAATGATAGATGACATTTTAATTTATCTTCCCATACCCTAACTTCAATTTCAGGAATTTCACGGCTTTTGACAATAACAATTGAACGTGATTCTTCAGCTAAGGCATATTCTAATGAAAAGTCGGTATTTTGATTAAAAATTGCTAACTTTTCACTGTCAGTAGGTATACTTACTAATCTGGGCTGAATATTACCATCAATTTCCCAATCTTCTGTATGAAATACTGATTTTGAAACAGGATTTAAAAACTCTAATTCTACTTTAGCGAGAGGTTTTATTACTACTTGTCCTTGGACATAAAGAAACTCTTTTTTAATACCTGGCCTTTCAGGATAGTGAATTTCTGGTCTGACGAATTTACCTATCTCATCCAAACCACTTATGCATACAAATCCTTCTCTCATTCGTGTGACACCAGTTATAAATATTATCTTTTTCATTGATTTTTTATTTTTTCAATATTTATATACTTGCAAAATAAAAATCCTAATGAGAACCGCAGATATACGTATTAAAACGCCAATATCTATGCGTCTATCTGCGTATATCTGCGGCTAAAAATTGAACTATTCTACTTGCAAAACTCAGGCTTAATGCACTAATGCGATCGCACGTTTTGTTAACGCTTCAGCAGTTAATCCATTAAACGCCATCAACTCACCAGCACTCGCGGTAGTTTCGCCACGTTTCCATGCAAAGGTGTCGCGCTTCGCTGTACTCCGTAACAGGATCGGTTCTAGCATCGACGCAGCACCACCAGTAACCGCAATTAGCGCATCGCCATCAAATAATTCGGCAAATTTCGCATCATCTAAGAAATCACCATCAGGTTCGGAACAGATATCCCATGCTGTATCGTGGGGACGATACAAACGTCTGGGGTTAATAACAGAAACAATCTTCGCACCAATACCTTCAGTTTCCAAGAAAGCAGCAGCTTCAAATACTGGCATTAATGTCATATCGCCAATTACAGCAAATACAACTTGTTTATCGCCAGCGATTTCATGTAATAACACTGCACCATCGCGCAACCCTTGACGAGTTTGTTCTAAAGTTGTGCGAATTGGTAACGGCGATTTACTGGCTGTAATTACAATTCCCTTATTCTTAGTTTTCAATGCCCAATCATAACAGGCTTGAATACTATTAGCATCAGGCGGAAATAATGGGAAAACATTTCCATTTCGCATCAACGAAGCAAAGTAAGCTTCAATTTCGGGACGTTGGTGAGTCCAACCGTTGCGCCCTTGTTCTAATGCGCCTGCTGTGAATAAAGTAATAGTCGAGGGAGTTGGACGGCGCAATTCTGCCATTGATTGGGTTACAGTTTGCCAAATTGGTAATCCGTTGATGGCAAAAGATTCGTAAGAACACCACAAAGTTCTCGCACCCATTAACGCTAAACCCGCAGCTAAACCAGCACAAGCATCTTCACTCAATGGTTCATAAACTTGTCCATTTGGCGCTTGGTTATATAAGTCGTCGGTTGTGGGATGGATAATCTTTAATGCTTGGTTAATGTTGGCAATTCCTGATGCTTCATTACCATCGGCGTTGGTGACAAGGAAATTTCGATCTTTATTTCCAACTATTCCTACTAATCGTCCCATCGCAGTTGTGGAAACTTTTGGTTCACCTCCAACTGCATATTCTTCTAAAGGTAATTCGCCTAAATCTGGTAATGGAAATTCAAATTCTGTCACCACAGTTTTCCCTGCTGGGCCACCACCGGCGCGTTCTGCATTTGTTCTAACTAATTGCCAAGCTTCCACAGACAAAGCACGGGTTTGCAATGCACTAATAATATGAGGCGCATCTAGCGTGTCTTTAGGATAAAGGTTGTGGGATTTTGCACCTCGCGCGTGGACTCCTGCACCTTTGAGTTGTTTAATGATGAAGACGGTAAGTTTACCACCCAGTGCCGATCGCGCTGCTTTATCTATACCAGAAAGTACTGCTTGAGTAAATTCTAGGCGTTTCTCAAAGGAAAAGGCAGTACTATCAACGTAATCCCCTGGCTGATCTCGATCGTCGAAATCTTTGGCATCAACTAACACCACTTCATCAAAACCGTTACCTTGCCAATATGCTTGCATCTCTGGGTTGGTTTTCAGGGAAACCATGCTGTGATGTTCTTGGCTGTAACCGTTCCACACTAATATCGGCAAAAAGTTGGTGACAGCAGGATAAGCAGTATGAAAATGTGCGATCGCACTTACAATATAAGGCTCACCCAATCCCCCATCCCCAACTGTAAAGGGGAATAACTTATCTTTGTGCAGGAGTGCAGCCGCCATTGCAAAGTGTTGCCCTTGTCCCAAAGGCCCCGCAGGTGCGAGAATACCGGGAATGTAACCAGAAAGGTGTCCTAAAAGTCCGTGCTTTTCTCGGAAGCGATCGCGCAATTCTTGGACTGTAAAAATTCCCATGTCCTCTAGCGATCGATCCAAGAACATGGCACTATAAAATCCGGGGGCGTGGTGTCCAACTTCGGTAATAATGTTTTTGTATCCCAGCATGACAAGAGATGCGTAAGCTTCTGCTTGGCTGGCGAATCCGCCGGGATGCCCAGAAGCCTTACTACCAGTAACTTGCAAAGTTAGGTAGCGCAGGGCATCGGCAGCAAGTAAAGTTTGATATACTGCATTTGGTTCTGTGGGAGATGCGATCGCTACTTTGCCCGATTCGATAGCAGGTGTTGCACCATAAGTTTCAAAATCTGGTAAAGCTTCACCAAAATATTGAATCCCTTCCGAAAAATTGGGAAGCGCTGAAGATGCCTTTGCGGAGATTGCAGTCATGCTGAGTACCTTTTGACGATGAAGTGAAACTGTAGATGCTCGTTGAATTTAACCAAAATTTTACATCTTCGAGGTTGTAACAGTTTATTGCTTTTTTGCAACGTTAGAATAAGTACTTTAAATGGTCAGGCAACCAAAATTTCAATTAGTTGAAGTAGCAAAAAATATTTAATCGGAAAAAAATTTATGAAATTCCCAAATGGGCCGCAAACTCCAGCAGTTGTACAGATGATGCGCTGGATTGTTAATCCGATGTTATTTATGGAGGATTGTGCCAAAACCTATGGCGAGATTTTTACTCTCCGATTAGACAAAAATCTGCCTCCTATGGTGGTTGTCAGCAACCCCCAAGCGCAACAGCAAATTTTGACAACTGATACCAAGGAATTAGAAGCCCCTGGCGATCTGAATAAGGTGTTTGAACCTTTGCTGGGAAAGCATTCTGTGATTAGCATTAGCGGTGCAGAACACCAGCGTCAACGCCAGTTGTTAATGCCTCCCTTTCACGGCGAAAGAATGCGGAATTATAGTCAGGTGATTACCGATGTCACCAAGCAAGTTATCAACCAATACCAGATAGGCAAACCCTTTAATATTCGGTCTGCTACTCAAGCTATTACCCTGCGGGTGATTATGCAAGCTGTATTTGGGCTGTATGAAGGGCCTCGCGCCGAAAAACTACAGCATTTTTTGGGCGATCTTTTAGAAAAGGCCAGTTCTCGCTTAAGTGTGGCTTTGGCTTATTTTCCAGCTTTGCAAAGAGATTTTGGCCCGATTAACTTCTGGGGAAATCAGATGCGCCTTCAGCAAGAAGCTGACCAACTCCTCTATGAGGAAATTCGGGAACGTCGAGAACAACCAGATTCATCACGCACGGATATTCTTAGCTTACTCATGGCTGCTAGAGATGAAGCCGATCAACCCATGACCGATGAAGAGTTGCGCGATGAATTGATGACTCTGTTAGTCGCTGGTCACGAAACCACAGCAACAGCCTTAGCATGGGCATTCTACTGGATTCATAAAATACCATCAGTGCGCCAAAAGCTACTGCAAGAATTAGATAGCTTGGGCGATAACCCAGATCCTAGCACTGTTTTCAAATTACCTTATCTCAACGCTGTTTGTTCCGAGACATTGCGGATTTATCCAGTAGGTATGCTAACTTTTCCCAGAAGAGTAAAAACACCGATATCGCTGGGCGGTTACGAACTAGAACCGGGTACAGTCCTAATTGGTTCTATTTATCTGACCCACCAACGGGAAGATATTTATCCAGAACCTAAGCAGTTTAAACCAGAACGCTTTTTAGAACGGCAATTTTCTGCTTATGAATATTTGCCCTTTGGCGCTGGTGCTAGACGCTGTATTGGGCTAGCGTTTGCCCAGTTGGAAATGAAGCTAGCACTTGCTCAAATCCTTTCTAGCAAGGAATTAGAACTAGTTAATAAAGGTGAAGTGCGACCTAAACGCCGTGGCTTGGTGACAGGGCCAGATCGTCCCATTGAGATGGTTGTCACGAGTCAACGTCAGGTGAGGTCTTCCATCCTCCAGACAACCTCTGTTTGATGCTGCGAGGTTTAATGGTTGCGTTCAGCAAACTGTCAATTATCTATATATTTAGATAGATTTTCAATGCTTTTAAACAATCCCCTATAGTCCTCTTTAAAAGAGGACTATAGGGGATTTTAATATATTACAACTGTAAAAAGAATGAATTTTAAGAGTGAGATTATACATCAAAATAAGGCATTTTAATATCACCAAAAGACGTAACTTTAATATGTGTATCCCAAAATAATTGAGTAAATTTTTTCTGTAAATCGCTTTAAAAATTCAGAAAAAATATTATCATTAACTTTGTAAAAATTAATAGTGATTAATTACCACTACGGGTTACTTAGTGTTAATTAACTCCCTACTATCCCCTGAAAATATTAACAAAGCTTGCTCTAATTGCATCTTTTTTAAGGAGTGTTAGGGAGAAGTAAGCCTTAACCCAAGCGGATTGAATTATTTGCACCTTCTGAAATCCTAAAAGTATCTAATAAACAATGAAACTATTTAATAATCTCAGCACACCAGCGTTGTTACAAACTCTGCAATTAATTGCTGAACCAACAAAATTTTTAGAAAATAATGCTGCCAAATATGGTGATGTTTTCACAGTACAGGTAATGGGTTTAAAGTCACCACCGATAGTATTTTTTAGCCATCCCCAAGCAATTAGCGATTGTTTTGCTCTACCTGCACACAAGTTAGATTTTAAGAAAGCAACCCATGTATTTAAACCCTTGTTTGGAGAGAATTCTATTGTATTTCAAGAGGCGCGATCGCACCAACAACAGCGACAGCTATTACTTCCAGCATTTCATGGCGATAATTTAAAATCTTATGGACAAGCAATTTGTCAAATAACTGAAGAGATTACACAACATTGGACATCAGATACAAATATTTGTATACACAAATTAATGTCAAATATCACTTTAGAAATTATCTTACAAGTGGTATTTGGGATTACTCATGGTGTGCGTTACCAACAATTAAAAGAACAATTGAGTTCTTTATTAGAAGACGTAACTAAACCTTGGTATTCCAGCTTGTTTTTCTTTCCTTCGCTGCAAAAAGATTTAGGCGCATGGAGTCCTTGGGGAATTTTCTTAAAAAGACGAGAGCAAATTGACAAACTCATCTATGCAGAAATTTCTGAAAGGCGTTGGCAAAATGATCCTGCGCGTACAGATATTCTCAGTCTGCTGATGTCAGCGTATGACGTAAATGGGCAACAGATGACAGATGAGGAATTACGCGATCAACTAGTTTCATTATTGCTATTGGGTTACGAAACTACATCTGGTGTATTAGCTTGGGTATTTTATTTAATTCACTCTCACCCAAAGGTTAAACATCGGCTAATGCAAGAACTAAATACTTTGGACAATCTCACAAATCCTGAAACAATTGCACAATTACCTTATCTCACCGCCGTTTGTCAAGAAACACTGCGAATTCACCCTATTGCTTTAATCTGCACACCGCGAATGGTAAAAGATAGAGTGGAAATTATGGGGCATAAATTTACATCAGAAACAGTTTTAGTTCCCTGTATTTATTTAGCACATCGCCGAGCCGAGACTTACCCAGAACCAGAACAGTTTCGCCCAGAAAGATTCCTCAACCAAAAATTTTCACCTTACGAATATTTACCCTTTGGTGGAGGTTATCGCGGTTGTATTGGTGCAGCCTTTTCCATGTACGAACTAAAATTAGTAACAGCCATGATATTATCCCGTTTTGAATTAAGCCTTACTGATAAACGTCCTGTGCATCCAGTCCGCCGTGGTATCACAATTGTCCCTAGCGGCGGTGTAAAAATGGTTGTTACTAAAAAAGCAAAACTCAAAAAACAAACAATACTTTCTACTTAATTAAGTAAGTCGGTATTGATATTTCAACCTATGTTAATAAACATTCCAGTAGTAGCGTGTTAAGGCTAAAATAGTGCATAAAATTTAGCTCTTGTGGGGTGGGCATCTTGCCCGCCCAGACGGGTGAGGACACCCATCCCACAAGAAAATTTATTGCAACAATTTAGCCTTGACACGCTACGACATCTACATCAATTTATATTTGTTCACATACATTGAATTTTTCTCGCCGACTTAATTACTCAATCCCCCCATTTGCATATATCGTAATATAGAGCCGCTTGTTAGTATCTAGCCTTTACAGTAAATAATAAGAGAACATTTATGAGAATTAGTAATTCATGCCTAATGAGCATCGGTTAGAAGAACAATTTCTATCCCAAGAAGCTGAAAAACAAGTATCCAATCAGCTAGATGAAGCAGAAGAAATAAAAATAGATGTAAAAACCGATCTGTTAAAAATACTTCAAGGACAGGCGGATGGAGTTGCAATTGCAGGGCAAGGATTAGTCATTAAAGAAGACATTCGCGTACAGGAAATAAAACTGCAAACAGATAGTATAGCCATCAATCCTTTTAGCGCTCTTTTTGGTCAAATAGAACTCAATGAGCCAATCAATACCATTGCTAGGGTTATACTCACAGAAGTAGATATTAACCGCGCCTTGACTTCAGAGTTTGTTCGTAGCCAGATGCAAAACTTTGAGTTGAATGTAGATGGAGAAATTGTCAGTTTTGAGCCAGAAGAAATTCAGGTATTTTTACCTGGTGATGGCAAACTAGAATTTAAAGGAAAGGTGCAGTTAAAGGAAATGGGAAATACTCGCCCTTTAGCTTACACTGCGATCGCTCGCCCACGAACTAATTCACAACCCGCCATGCTGGAGGCTTTTAACTGCACTGAGGGAGAAGGGATTTCAATAGAATTAACTACAGCATTGATGCAGAAAGCTAAAGAACTGATGAATATACCATCCTTTAAATGGCAGGAGATAGCTTTTTCTATCAAAAATTTAGAAGTACAAAAAGGTACTTTAATACTTATGTTAGAAGTTCAAGTAAAGCAAATACCCCCATCGTCAAGTTTAATATCTCCTTAGTAGGATTGACACCAGTTAAAGATAATTTTTGTTACTGAGGGATGATGTCAATGTAATAAAAATTTTCTAAAATTTTAGAAAGCTATTTATTTCTAAATTCCAACTATGCAAGAGTATGATGTTGTGCTGATCGGTGCTGGACATAATGGACTAGTTTGCGCAGCTTATTTGCTAAAAGCTGGTTATAGCGTTCTGTTACTAGAAAAGCGTTCTGTACCAGGTGGCGCAGCAACAACTGAAGAATGCTTACCGCAAGAAGCTCCTGGATTTAAATTCAATTTGTGTGCGATTGACCATGAATTTATTCATTTAGGGCCAGTTGTTGAAGAATTAGAACTAGAAAAATATGGCTTGCATTATTTGGAGTGCGATCCAGTTGTTTTCTGTCCTCATCCTGATGGGAAGTATTTTTTAGGACATAAGTCGCTGGAAAAGACTTGTGCAGAAATCGCCCGTTACAACCAACGTGATGCCAAAAAATATGCAGAATTTGTAGACTTTTGGCAGCGAGCGCTAGGTGCAATGATTCCTATGTTTAATGCACCGCCAAAATCAGTTATAGACATCCTTGGTAACTACGACATCACCAAACTGAAAGATTTATTTTCTGTTATTGGTTCTCCAAACAAAACGCTGGACTTTATTCGCACGATGTTGACCAGCGCTGAGGATTTACTTAACGAGTGGTTTGATGAAGAATTTCTGAAAGCGCCACTAGCCAGACTATCAGCAGAACTTGGTGCGCCGCCATCACAAAAAACCCTTGCCATTGGTGCAATTATGATGGCAATGCGTCATAATCCGGGGATGGCCAGACCTCGCGGCGGAACTGGCGCACTTGTGCAAGCTTTGGTGAATTTAGTCACAAGTAAAGGTGGCGTTATTCTCACAGATCAGCACGTTGAAAAAGTTTTAATTGATGATGGCAAAGCTGTAGGTGTGCGGGTTGCTGGTGGAAAAGAATATCGCGCTAAATACGGGGTTATTTCTAATATTGATGCCAAGCGGTTGTTCTTACAAATGACAGATAAAAGCGATATTGATGGAGCCGACCCAAATTTATGGGAAAGATTAGAACGCCGCATCGTTAACAACAACGAAACCATCCTCAAAATAGATTTGGCTTTAGACGAACCACTCCACTTTCCTCACCACGCTCACAAAGATGAATATCTGGTTGGTTCTATTTTGATTGCTGATTCTGTGGCTCATGTAGAACAGGCTCATAGTAAATGTACTTTGGGAGAAATTCCTGATGCTGACCCATCAATGTACTTGGTGATGCCTAGTTATTTAGATCCCACATTAGCACCACCAGGTAAGCACACTCTATGGATTGAGTTTTTTGCTCCTTATCAAATTGCTGGTGCAGAAGGCACTGGTTTAAAAGGTACTGGTTGGACGGATGAATTGAAAAACAAAGTTGCAGATCGGGTGATTGATAAATTGGCAGACTATGCACCCAATGTCAAGAATGCAACTATCGCCCGTCGGGTAGAAAGTCCAGCCGAACTAGGAGAAAGATTAGGTGCGTACAAAGGTAATTATTACCATGTTGACATGACCCTAGATCAGATGGTATTCTTCCGTCCCTTGCCAGAAATAGCGAACTACAAAACGCCAATTGATAATCTATTTTTGACTGGTGCAGGGACTCATCCAGGTGGTTCAATTTCGGGAATGCCGGGACGCAATTGTGCGCGCGCATTTTTGCAAGCAAAACATCCCATTAGCCAAACTTTGAAAGATGCGCGGGATTCGATTAAGTCAACTGTCGAGTCAGTGTTTGGCATTAGTTAAGCCTTGCACAGAGAAAATAGAGTAATACAGTTCAGATAAACCCAAAACCCTTAAGTAAAGACGCGATTTATCGCGTCTTTACTTATTAGGCAATCACGAAAATATTTGTATTAGTCATAGCTAGACCTATTGCTAGTTGAGCAACTTGGATTTGACTGGATGAGCCTGTACCATCAGCATCAAAGAATAAACCTCCTGTATTATTGTTGTAGATAAAGCGATCGCTACTATCTTCTGCTACTGAACCGATAAAAAATTGCGTAGCTTGAAGTATACCCTCACTAAGTCCACCTCCAAACCCTATTTTAGAAACATAAATTGTGTCATCTAAGGACGAAAAATCTGTAATGTTATGAATACCCTCAGCAGGGGTATTAATAGTAAAAACATCAGATCCAATTCCTCCCGTTAGTGTATCGTTACCTAAACCTCCAACGAAAGTATCATTACCACTTCCCCCTATAAGAATGTCATTGCCATTTCCACCATTTAGATTGTTATTACTAGTATTACCAGTCCCATTAATATCATCTGCACCTGTTAAGGTAAGATTTTCTTCATTAGCTGATAAAGGAGAGCTAACGGTTGATGAAACGGTCATATCTGGCGAAGTAGGCGTACTATTGGTAACAGTGAGTAAAGTTTTAAATACCTTTTGGTTGCTGCTTAGACTTTCATCAAACTCTTGGATTGAATTAGTTGGATCTAGAAATGAAATAACATAGTAATTTCCAATTGGGATATTAGGAAATGCACCGCTCCAAGTCGCTGTTCCCGAATTGAATGGATTAATCGAAGAAATAGTTGTATTACCAATTAAGTAATGAGAACCAATATTATCAGTGATATTGGTATCAGTGGAAGCATAAAAAGAAACCGAGAAAGTGTCTGTCGCGGCTGTACCATTGTTGCGAGGATAGACTGTGATGCTGAAATTTTCCCCATATTTGATAGTTTTATTATTAAAACTTCCAAGAGTGGTGTTAAACCATACATCAGAATCTACTAAATCAGCTTTGTCAGTGGGTTGGCGCGCGGTATTGTCTTGGTCGATCCAGTTTTGAATCTCATTATATCGAGCGCTTGTAATTCGGGCGAACTCGTTGTAAAGCGGAGTTTTGTTGCTGGTTGTCTCATTTGAAGCTACTCCATAAATAGTTGGTTTATTTGTGTTGGAATTATTAAGCCAGAGAGGGCCTCCACTATTTCCAGGTAAGATATCTAGCTCATTACTACGCAATATTGAGTCAGTTGTACTTGTGATTTTTCCACTCTGAGTCCACATATCATAGTTGTCAAATTTCCCATCGCTATTGGAATCAAATTTATCAGAAGGGTATCCAGTGACATTCATTAAAGTTCCACTGCTGAGATTATCGTCATATCCATAGTTAAACCAGCCAGTGAAGTTTCCAATATTGCGGTCAAGAGTAACCAATCCTATATCGTATTGAAAAGTTTCGCTTTTAGTTTGATCTCCTTGAGTCCATCCATCAAAAGAACGTGTGTAAACAGATTTTGCTTCACTATAATATTCATAATCAGCCCGGTTTGTACCAGCAATGATATTTCCTTTAGAACCAAGCATCACCTCAATTTTATCTGCCCAACCTCCATATCTCGTATCATATACACAGTGTCCTGCTGTTAAAAAGTGGTAGGAATCAATCATGGCGCCAGAACCGTTAATGATAATATCATCAGCAGTATTAATAACCCCATCTGGGCCTTTCCAACTTATTCTCATCTTTCCTACAGCACTAAATGGAGAAGTTGTCGTGTTGCTAACTTTTGTCCGACCATCAGGGGAGAAAAGAGACATACTTTTATATCCTAAATAAAAATGATGAATACAAAATATACAATTTTAATGCCAAAAATTATTTCATGGCATTATGAATGCACTAGCAATTTTTATGAGAATTTTTCTCGATAATAAGTTTTTAAGTAATATTAAAACTTTAAATTGCCATATATTTAATATAAATTATTTCTACAATTTATCAATATCTAGAGCTTACTTTGAATTTTATTTTTAAGCATAAAATAAAAGTAATTAATAGAGATAGAGGTTGGAAAAACTAACTATTCTGATATTACTTCTGTCTTCACCTTTGCGATCCTGGCTGATTTATACCGTCGGCATTAGCGGATTAAAGAAGCTTTTCATCAGGGTGAATTACTACACGAGTGCAATGTTTACGACGAGTCACAGCTACGCAATATATATAGCAGCACAAATAAATTGTTTTTTGAGTAAAGCAGGTTCTAAGCGATTGCTTTATGTGTACTTAATATGATATTATTACACACGCTTGATTTTGATAAAGTTTTATGCATCAGCAAGAAAATTTTCTGGGAAAATAAATATAAGTAAATTAATGGGTAAAAACTAGTGTATTTTGATAATACTCAAAAAACTAACAAATTTGAACATCATCTAATAATTTTTGTAGGTACAGCATGGTTTTTCGGCACTGCTTCGTTGCATCTGGCTTGATAGCTTTCTTGACATTTGGCTGTAGTGGTGGGGGAAACTCATCGGTAGAAAATACTACACAGGTTGTCCAAGAAAGCAATGTAACCCAACTTTTCATAGAAGCGAAGGCTACCCAAAAAGCAGAAGATTACTTTCATCAAGGTAATAATTTATTAGATAGACAAAATTATGAAGATGCCATAAAAGCTTATGATAAAGCGATCGCTATCAAAGTTGAGAGTCCTGAAGCTTGGATTAACCGTGGCATCGCTTTAACATCGTTGCAACGCTACCAAGACGCTCTTGCATCTTATAATAGAGCGATCGCCATCAAACCTGACAAATATGAAGCTTGGTATAATCGTGGCATCGCCTTAACATCGTTGCAACGCTACAAAGATGCTGTTACATCTTACAACAAAGCGATCGCGATCAAACCCGATAAATATGAAGCTTTAATTAACCGAGGCATAGCTCTAACAAAGCTGCACCGCTACCAAGATGCGATCGCATCTTATAATAGAGCGATCGCTATCAAGCAAGATTTGCACCAAGCATATTACAATAAAGCTTGCTCTTATGCTTTACAAAGCAATCTAGAATTAGCAATTGAGAACCTAGACAAAGCAATCAAGCTTGTTCCTAATAAATACAAGAAATTAGCAAAAACTGACCCAGACTTTAGCAAAGTGCGTAATGAAAAGCAGTTTCAGGAATTACTGCAATAGTATTTGATGCGCCACTACTCAGTGTAAAATATAAGCCTGCTGTAACAAGGATTTTTTCTTGAGCGGTTTACGATTATACATGAAAAAATTGTTAATCACTGGGGCAAGTGGTTTTTTAGGATGGCATCTTTGCCAGCTTGCAAAACAAGAATGGGAGATTTATGGCACTTATTTATCCCATCCTTTAGAGATTCCTGAGATGAAAATTTTACAAGCAAACTTAACAAATTTTCAGGAATTGAAACGTATATTTAATGATGTCAAACCAGAAGCAGTTATTCATACTGCTGCACATTCGCAACCAAATTTTTGTCAAACCCACCCTGAAGAATCGCACGCAATTAATGTTATAGCATCCTGCAATATTGCCGGACTTTGCGCGGATAATTCTATTCCTTGTGCTTTTACCTCAACCGACTTAGTTTTTGATGGTTTAAATGCTCCATATCGAGAAACAGATGCCGTGTGTCCTGTCAATCTTTACGGTGAGCAAAAGGCGATCGCAGAAGCAGGTATGCTAGAAAGATATCCTATGACCGCAGTGTGTCGAATGCCGTTGATGTTTGGTGCAGCAACACCCACAGCGAAAAGCTTTATTCAGCCATTTATTCAAACTTTAGAAGCCGAAAAAGAACTAAATTTATTTATTGATGAATTTCGCACCCCAGTAAGTGGAACAACTGCCGCCAAAGGACTTTTATTAGCATTAGAAAAAGTTAATGGCATCATTCATTTAGGTGGCAAAGAGCGGATTTCACGTTATGATTTTGGACAGATATTAGTAGAAGTATTGCAACTTCCCGCCACTAGACTTAAATCCTGCCGCCAACAAGATGTGAAAATGGCAGCACCTAGACCAACAGATGTTTCTTTGGATAGTTCCAAAGCTTTTGCATTGGGGTATCAGCCTTTATCTGTAAGGGAAGAATTAGAGGCAATACAATTCAGTTAAGGCTAGGTGTTAAAACTAAAAACGGAAATAAGCTATTTTTGGAATGCGATTACTCCGGCACACTACACTTAGGCATCTCAACCGTCACGCTTTCTATAAAACCGATACCAATCTGCAAGCAGATCGTGCAGCATTTCCTTGGATTGTTACCTGGGAGTTGCATCGGTTCGCGGATATTGTCTGCGATCGCACTAATTACCTACAATCTACTATTGTCCCCACACCCCTGTTATGCTAATGGTACGCCCTTGCTCATTGAAATAGACTTTCACCCATACCCTGCCATTTTGTACAGATCCTCTTTCCCGAATAATATTGTTATCGGCTCCGTGAGCCGCCCTGATGATTATGTAATTGCAATTAATTGGCACTTTCCATATTGGTCCACCCAATGGCTCTGCTGCGTCGTAGTCTGCTCCTAGCACTAAATCCTTAACATTAGCATCTGTCTCCATTAATACGGTGTTAGTTGTACCACGCCCATTGTTTGCTCGATTTAACGTTGCAGTTTCTGCTTGTGCCTCGGTCTGTGCGAGATGATCCGAGATGAATGTGTTACTGCTGTTATTTGCCGTGTAATTGTGTTGAGGTCCACCAATCGGTGTCTTTTGAACTAGATATGATGTTATGTTGAGTTCTCTTTGCAATGAGGGCTGCTCATGTGACAAATACCTCTGTATACCACCATTTTGCTGCACAACGTGTGTCAATTCATGCGCTAACAACTCTTGTCCGCCCCGACTCACTGGATTATATTCACCCGAACGAAAGAACACATCTTGCCCAGTCGTAAAAGCACGTGCCTGAATTGACCGATTCAACTGGTCAGATTGACCATCCGTGTGAACCTTTACCCCACTGAAATCTGCGCCAAATGCCCGTTCCATCGGTTCGCGGATATTGTCTGCCATCAATTGTCCACCACCCCTTGCTTGGTTAATGGAGGCTTCCAGGTCTGGTGTAGCAGCCATTCCAGCATTAGCCTGACGCTGCACCATCGGCTTCATCTGTAATTCTTCCTCATCCTCTGGCAATGCTTCTCGTTGCAGTGTGCGATTGTCCAGAGATTTCATTTGCAATTCTTCCTCATCTTTTGGCACTTCTTCTCGTTGGAGTGTGCTATTGTCCAGAGATTTCATTTGCAACTCTTCTTCATCTTCTGGCACTTCTTCTCGTTGGAGTGTGCTATTGTCCAGAGATTTCATTTGCAATTCTTCCTCATCCTCTGGCAATGCTTCTCGTTGCACCAAAGGAGTGATGGAATTTGCCAGAGATTTCATTTGCAATTCTTCCTCATCCTCTGGCAATGCTTCTCGTTGCACCAAAGGAGTGATGGAATTTGCCAGAGGTTTCATCTGCAATTCTTCTTCATCTTCTGGCAATGTTTCTCGTTGGATAGACTGGCGATTTACAGGTTGCGCCATTGTTTGCATTACTTGCTGTGCGACGCTATCAGCTTCCTGTTCGTATTTGTCTCCAGGCTGGCTAATTGAGAGTTTTGCCTGGGTACGCAGTGGTATGCGACTGATATCGTGAGTAACTGGTTGGTGGAGTGGTTGTATTTTAGGAATTGCTTGGCGTGAAATTGCCGACGGCTCCAAACCAAAGCCGCGTATCGGTTGTTTCAGGGATGGAATTGAGAAGCCTGTAGTAGTTTTTTTCTGCCGACTGACATGTTCTCTCATTTTCTTCTCCAGATTGCCCAAGCAGTAGCTAGATGAATATTTTACTGTTAATAATATCTAGAGTACTGCGATCGCACTTGTAACACAATTTATCGAAAGTCTAAATCTTCGGGAACCCGATTCTATTTTGCACTCTACAAGATTGGCGATCGTATTTTATCAACAATTATACATGGGCGATGTCTACGACGGGCTTTGCCTACGCAACACTATTCAGACAGTCGCTACTACAATAAAGGCGATCGCCTCTCGCTGAAATTGTCCAAGCGTTGGATCGTGGCGATCGCCTTCTTGGAATTAACTTCTGCCAAGACGTTTCGGTGTTTCGCGCACTCTGTATCAACTTCTGCCTTCTTGGAATTAATTTCCGCCAAGACGTTTCGGTGTTTCGCGCACTCTGTATCAACTTCTGCCTTCTTGGAAT